>DATLZF010000762.1:0-2038 GCA_035574135.1 Candidatus Methylomirabilota bacterium | reverse complement strand
CGGTGGGTGCCGCCTCCATGGGAGCCGGAGCGCTCTCGGGGGTGCGGACCAGCCAAATCCCGCCGCCGACCGCCGCGGCCACGAGAGCGCACAGGATCCAGACGCCCGAGCGCACGGGCGGGCGAGGGTTGGGGGGCGTGGGTGAAGCGGTCGGGCTGGGTGTCGCCATAAAAAGACTGGCGATACTCAATCACCGTGCGGAGCGATCATCAACTGCCAAGTGGGAACGCCCGACGGGAGCACCGCTCGTGCTCGGGATGAAAACCAAGCCGGAACGCCTTCGTGGCAGCAGGAGCCCTCGCGGCCCTGCGCCAACGCGGAGGCCATGAGCCGGGGCGGAATGTGGCCTGACCCCGGGCGGCAGAGTGGCTTGCGAAGGCTTCGGGTGCGGGATGGTTGTCCGGCCAAAGTGGTCACTGCAGGAGTGTCCGCGCCCGGCGAATCGGTGCGCGCCGTGGTCGAGCTTCGGGAAAGAGGGCTTAGAAGAAATGGTATTTGATGCCGAGGGCCAAGAAATTGCGGGTGAACTCCCGTCCGCTCGACAGCGGCACAGCGCTTTCGGACTTGTCGTAGGAGTAGGAAAGCTCGCCGGAAAGTTGCCGGTTGAAGGCGTATGAGATGACCGCGCTGCCGGTGTAGATCCAGTCGTTGCGCGCCACGGGGGGCTGGAAGTCGGCGTTGTAGGCCTTGGCGCCGATGCCGACGGTCAACTGCTCGGTGAATTTGTGTTTCCACGTCACCTCGTAGGTGGCGTCGGTATAGATGCTGCGTCCGCCAAAGCCGGGCTGCATGTAGTCGCGGAACGTCAGCGCGACAGTGTCCTCCTTGGTCGGGGTCAGCGTCACGACGCAGTCGGCGAAAATTTGCGCTCCGTCCCCGTCGAAGGCGGCTGCTTGAAGGCCTTGGAAGTCGCGGACATCCGGCCCGGCCGAGATGGCCGCCTTGATCCACGGCAGGACCTTGCCTTCAACGCCGAGCAGGAAGCGGTCGTAGTCGTTGGCGTAGGCAATGGGGTTGCCGAGAAGAATGGCCTGATGCTGGTGCCCGCGACGGTAGCCGATGGTGAAGGCCGTGTCCGGGAACAGACGGTAACCGAGATCAAGACCCCCGTTGGCATCCCAACGATCGACGTAATTGCCGTAGCCGGCGGCCGCTGAATGGCGTGTTTGGAAATCGTGCAGGTAGAGAGAAGCGTTCGGTCGGAGGAACCATCGGCCCAGGCTGTACGTGAGCCTGAATCCATGCCGGTCGATCGTCGCATCCCGCCGGTCGCGGATCGGAACGCCGTTGCCCGCCGGAGCGCCGCCTTGCCCTGGAAAGATCACCCCGGTGCCCGAGCCGTTGATATCGGTGACGGCGTTGGCGAGGTCCCACGCGACAGCGCCAGCCTTGCCGCTCAGGTTCAGCGCCATCTTGTGCTGAAGGTGGTCTTCTTCGGAGGCGTTTTGGTAGAAGCTGGCCTCGGGCGTGTAGCTGAAGGTGCCCTGAAATGCGCTCGATGGCCTGTAGGCCACGCTGAACGACGGCATGACGGTGGTAAGGAGCGAATCCACGTTGGCGAGGGCGCCTTCGTCCTGCAGATAGACATTGTCGTCCCACGCCTCGCGGACGGCGGCGCTGACCGAATACGTCCACGGGCTTCCGGGGGCGGGAGTGCCCCTCGGCTTCTCCTGGGCTTGGCTTGTCGCCGACAGGGGCAGGACCAGTGAGGCGATGCTCAGGGTGAGCGAGGTTTGGGGAGGGAGGGTCATGAGCGTCTGTTGCGAGGGGCGGTGAATGCCTCGGGCTGCCCGCGGAGATGCCAAACGAGTGAACCGGGCGTCGAGATCGTAGATGAAGCGTGTTCGTTGTCGTCGCGAGTCCGGTTCGCGTGCTGGCGAACCGCTCGGACGAAGCCGGCCGGTCCGGTGAAGTGCGTCAAGGCTGCTGTCGCTCTGCGATCCATGCCGGGCTCGCCTGTGAGGCGAAGAACCGCCGGTGCCGTTCGGCCACCGTCGCATGGATCGGATGATGGCGGGGAAAGTTAAGGAGAAATCTG
>DATLZF010000761.1:0-4663 GCA_035574135.1 Candidatus Methylomirabilota bacterium | reverse complement strand
CGCCGGCGCCGGGCATGCGGGGCGATTCAACATGCCGTCCGGAAGGCGGCCCCCCGAGGCCGGCACGACGGCGGCGCCCCGGCCGCTTTTCTAAAGCGGAGGCTCCATGAGCTGCCGCGCCACGCAGTCACCCGGCATCCGCGGCCGCCCGATTCCGCGGTGGCCCAGTCCCGGCTTGCGCCGTCCCGGTGCGACTTCTATTTTCGCCCTCATGAAACTCAAGTCTGCCGCCGTCTTGCTGCCCGCGCTGGGATACCTCGCCCTCGCCCCGGTCAGTCGGGCCGATGAGGCCACCCTCGAGGCGCTGCGGCAGCAGGGCGACGATCGCTACCGCGAGCTGTCCACGCGCGTTGCCGACCTGGAGGCGGCCCTGCTCTCCAGCCAGCAACAGGTGCGCAAGCTGACCGACGAGTTGCTGGCCGTGCGCAGCGAGCTGGCCAAGGGCGCCAGCGACCGGGAACTGGCCGGGTTGAAGGAGGACATGGAACGGCTCCGCCAGGCAATCAAGGACCTCGATCAGAAGCGGCTGGCGGATCAGAAGGACAACAAGGACCGGATCGAAACGGAGTTCCGCAAGCTGCAAAAGCTGATCGAGAACATCGGAACCCCGGTGCGCAACGCCGGTCCGACTCCGCCCGTGTCTGCGACCCGATCGTCGCCCACACCCGGCGGGCCTCCGGCGGGCACCCGACCCACCGGCCCCGAAACCGGCTACGAGTACACCATCCGTTCCGGCGACACCCTCTCGGGCATCGTCGCCGCCCTCCGGGCACAGGGCATCATGGTAACGCAGGCTCAGGTCATGAACGCCAATCCGGGCGTGAAGTGGAACAGCCTGAGGGTCGGACAGAAAATCTTCATCCCGGCGGTCGTGCAGTGATGCAGCCCAACGCCAGGAGGGATCACGCTTCTTCACCCCGGCAGTCCCCGTGAAGCTCATCCGCCGTCTGCACCTTTACCTGGGCTGCTTCTTCGCGCCGCTGCTGATCTTCTTCACCGTCACGGGCTGGCATCAGATGTTCCACGACCGGCAGAAGAACGTGGGGGAGGGGACCACGCTCTGGGATCGGCTGGCCGACGTGCACGTGGATCAGATCTACGTCAGCGAGTCAGCCATGGCGTTTTCGCCGCGCGCGTTTCAATACCTCGTTGTGGTGATGGCCATTGCCCTGATCATCACCGTGGTGTTGGGGGTGGTGCTGGCGGCCCGCACGCTGCGCAGGCCATGGACGGTGTGGCTGACGCTTGCGTTGGGAGTCGTGGTGCCGGTGCTGCTGCTCTGGCTCGGCCAGCGGCGTTGATGGGAGGTGCGCCCCCATGCCGGAGCTGGCCGAAGTCGAGTTTTATCGTCAGCAGTGGAATCCCGGGCTGCGAGGTCGCATTCAGCGGGTGGAACTTCATGCGCAAGCCCGGGTGTTTCGTGGCGTCCCAGCCGCCCGGATCGTGGCGGCGCTCACCGGGGCCCGCCTGCTGGACTCGGAGGCGCACGGCAAACGGATGCTCTTCCGCTTTTCGGACGGCGCCTGGCTGGGCGTACATTTGGGAATGACCGGCAGGCTGAGTTGTGAGATGCCGGCCTTTATCCCCGGCCGCCACGACCATCTGGTGCTCCGGCAAGCGGGCCGCAGCCTGGTGTTCAGCGACCCCCGCCAGTTCGGCCGGATTCAGTTTCATGGCGGGGCGGACCGGCCGCGATGGTGGCGCGATCTGGCGCCTCAGCCCCACTCGGCCGCGTTCACGCTCGACTGGGTGCAGGGGCGGCTGCAGCGGCACGCGCGCGCACCGATCAAGGCGGTATTGCTGAACCAGGAGGCGTTCCCGGGCATCGGAAATTGGATGGCCGACGAAATTCTGTGGCGGATCGGCTGCCATCCGGCCACGCCGGCGGGCAGTCTGATCGAAACCGACGTGCGGGAACTGTGGAAATCAACCCGGTCGGTTTCCCGGCAGGCGTTGCGCTGCATCGGAGAGGATGGGGCGGAGCCACCACGCGGCTGGTTGTTTCACCAGCGCTGGAAGGTCGGCGGGGTCTGTCCGCGGCACGGAAGTGTCCTGTGCCGGAATACCATCGGCGGGCGCACGAGTGTGTGGTGTCCCCGCTGCCAGCAACGGGTGAGATGAGCGTCGGTGCCGAGTTCGGCGGTTACGCCGCCTTGGCGGGCAGGTCCACGTATTTGCGAACGGCTTCCAGGAGGGCGTCACCCGTGAACGGCTTGGGGATGAACTGAAGGGCGCCGAGTTGGGTGGCGCGGTCGATGTTCTCCTTGCCGGAATCGGCGCTGAGCATGATGACCGGAATGGCGCGAGTGGCCTCGTGCTTCTTCAGCGTCTCCAGACACTCGATGCCGTTCATCACGGGCATGGTGGCGTCCAAGATGATGAGGTTGGGCACGGACTGGGCGGCTTTCTCGATGCCCTCCTGGCCATTGACGGCGGTGAGCACCTCGACGTCAAAGGGCTTGAGCGTCTTGGTGATGACCATGTGGACCATGCGGGAGTCGTCGATGCTGAGGATTTTCGTGGGCATACGGGATCAAGCTTGAAGTTTGGCGAAGACCTGGACGCCGAATTCTTCGTTCAATTCGGGGATGCGAAACTGGTTGTAGGCGGCAATGTGCGCCTCGCGCGGTTCGACGACGATGCTGGGCCCATGCATGACCACCGGCGGGGCAAGCAGGCCGTTGTAACCGATCTCGGCCGTGCGCCGTTTCATGTCGCCGCTGACCATGTTCGCGATTTCGCCGATCAGATCGGCCACCTCGGGAGAATTGGCTGTGGCCGGTCGGCTGCCCAACAACCGTTCGGCCAGCGTGCAGGCCAGGGCGTCGCTGAGACCGATGTAAACGGCGCCACTGATCTTGCCGGCAAAACTGACGCTCCCGACGATGCCGGAGAACTCGGCCCGGGCGTTCTCGAGCCCCTCGCCGCTGGCCACCGGCGTGGCCTTCAAAGTGAACATGGTGCTGCAAACCTCCGCCACCGCCTTTTGCGTAAAGTCGCAAATGAAATGCATAGCCTCCCTCGAATTAGTCTGTTTTTCCCGCCACCGTCACCTGGACCGATTCGGTTCCACCTGCCAAGAAGAACCGCCGCCGGATCAGGAAGGTCACGTCGCGGCTGGTGGCCTGGATCGAAACACCCCGGATAACGTTTGGAATGGACATGGCCAGGGTGAACCCTTGGTCCCGCAGCCGCGAGACGCACCCGCCCGCCAGCATGTTGGTCAGTTCCCCCACAACGTCCGACACTTCCCGCGCCGTCAGCCCCCCGGAATCGCCCAGAATGATCCGGGCCATCCGTTCCCCCAAGTGCGTCTCGCAGGACAAAAACACGCTGCCCGTGAGATTCCCGGCGAAGCCGACGCAGCCGTTGATGGCCAGCAGGGGGAACGAAGTCGGCGGCCCCTTGGCTTCCGCCACGGCGGGCGCCGTCAGATTCCAACCCAGCATCGTCGCCCACACATCGGTGGCCGCGGCCAGCACGCATTGGTCCACCTGATCAATTATCTGTGGAGATGGCGGCGCACCGCAGGGACGCACGCTCCTACCCTCACCGATCAACGTCATGCCCTTGTATCGGCGGCCGGGCAAAAAGTTTAACGAAAATATCCTGCTCGGAGGATCGGCTCGAAGGGCCTCCCTCCCCGGGGCCCCGTCCTCCTCGGCGCACAGCCTTTCGAGGCGCCGCCTGGCAACAGCAAGGCCGGCCGCTGCAACATGGCATGGCTTGCGCCGCGGGCTGTGGCGCTCTACCGGCAGCGTCGTTGGCTCCATGCGCTCGGGCGCGTCGGGCATTTCCACTTGTCCGGTGTCGGGGCCATTGCTAGCGTGCCCATGCTCCACCTTGAAACTCCAACGCGCCTTCACTGCGAGCGGCGGGCGTACCCGAGATCATGTGGCGCACGTCGAACTTGAGCCGATGCCATTCCACCCCGCGCGGGCTGCGGGCCGGTGCGCGGTATCGCTTCCCGTGGCGAGGCCGCGCGGCGCCATCGCCGGGTCGTGTCCCACCCGCGCACACTCCAAAGAAGGACCCCGCGCGGTCCCATGCGCCCCGGCGCGCCTTTCTCCTCCGCATCGCGGTGCTGACCGGCCTGATCGGCGGGATGGGGAGTCTTCCGCCGGCTCGCGCGGAACAGGACTTTCAGACGCGGCAGTGGACGACCCAACACGGTCTGCCCGACGATTCCGTTCAGACGATGCACCAGGGACGCAACGGCTGCCTGTGGGTTGGGACGGCACGAGGGCTGGTGCGGTTCGATGGTGCCCGCTTCACGGTCTGGGATCGCAACAACACGCCAGCCTTGCGGGTGGATGACATCCGGCTGCTGGCGGAAGACGGAGACGGTGACCTGTGGATTGGCACCGCCGCCGGGTTGGTGCGCAAGCGTGGTGGCGAGTTCAATCGCTGGGTGACGGAGGACGGTCGCGAAGCTTACGGCGGAGTTCTGAGCTTGCTTTCCGCCAAGGATGGTTCGGTGTGGCTGATTTCCCGCGCCGGCCTCCTGAGGTGGAAGGCCGGGCGTTTCCATCTCGTAGGCGGACCGGAGCACTGGCGGGATGGCGGGATCGCCGCCCTGTGCGAGGATGCCGCGGGCACGCTGTGGGCCGGAGCACGGCGGGGGCTGGTACGCTTGGGCGCCGATGGCCTCCTCGAGGACTTG
>DATLZF010000760.1:0-5595 GCA_035574135.1 Candidatus Methylomirabilota bacterium | reverse complement strand
GCGTTTTTGGCCGTCAACGCATCAACCCGACGGCGCGATGCCTGGGCACCGCGTCGGTTCGGCGTTCGAACCGGCCCGGAGGGCCGGCCCTCGCGGTCACTTGAACTTTTTGACCTTGGTGTAGGTCACGTAGCTGACCGGGCGGTAGCTGCCGTTCACGTATTCCTCCAGAAAGATCGTCATGTAATAGGACCCGGGTGCCGGTCGCTGGTGGGACACCGTCGGGCGAACCTTGTTGAAGTAGAACCCGGCCGCCAGGGGCCCGAGCTCGGCCGTTGCCACGAGGGAACCCGTCCGCGTGCCCCCCGTGTAGGGCGTGGTGCTCGCCCACAGACTCAACCGCAGCGGACCGCTGACGCCGCTCCAGCGGCGGTTGGTGATTCGGGGCACCGAGAACGTGACCGCTGTCTTGGAGATGGCATAGGTGATCCGGCCGCTCATTTCGAGATCGTAGCCGTCTCCGCCCGGCTGGCCTCCGATGCCCGCTCCGAGCGTCACCACGTCGTCGAAGTTCCGGTAATCGACGATGAGGAACCCGTCCGGCGATTCGTACTCCTCCAGCGTGAGCGTGAGGTAATACGTGCCACTGGGCGGGGCGGCAAAGCGGGTCGAGCGGTCGATGTCGTAGAAGTAATGATTGGGCTGGAGCGTCGAGAGCGTGGTGGTGCCGAGGATGTAGCCGGAGATGCGGCCGCCGGCGTAGGGCCTGGCGGTGGCCCAAAGCTGCAGCCGGAGCGTGCCGCTCCGCACGGAGTCACTGTCGTTCGAGATCCGATCGACGGTCAGCCTGAGGTTCGATCCGGAGATGTAATAGCCCACCGTCCCCTCGAGACTCAATTCGGCCTCGCCGCCCCCGCCGCCTCCGCCTCCGCCTCCGCCTCCGCCCCCAAACTGGGTCGTGCCCGAGAAGCTGACGTAGTCGCGGATCACGTAACCCGATGAGGTGTATTCCTCGACGGTGAGCGTGGTGTAATAAGTGCCCGCTGGCGGTGCGGTATAGGCGACGCTGGCCGAGATGTCGTAGAAGTAGTGGTTGCCCTCGAGTTGGCCCAACCGGTAGGTGCCCAGGATGTAGCCGCTGATCGAGCCGCCGCTGTAGGGCGTGCGGGTGGCCCAGACACGCAACTGGAGCGTCCCGCTGATGCCGCCGCTTTCGTCGTTCTCCACCCGGGCGGCCGAGATGTTGATCTGGCTGCCACTGACCCGCCAACTGCACTGGCCGCTGATGTCGATTCGGGCCGCGGCCGAGTTCGGCGCGCCGGCGAGCAGGGTCGTGGCCCCGACCAGGGCGGCGGCCAGCCTGGTTCGTGTTCGTTGCATGGTGTCCCCCCGTTCTTGTGTTCGAGCTGGCTGTACGGTTGTTCTTTCCGAATCCAGCAGGCCATCCGGCCCAAGTATTCAACTGAACCGGCCGGGTCTTCCTTACAGGAAATGGGCGGGCGCCCGGGCGCCTCGCTGACAGCGCCGCCGGGGGGCCGGTTTTGTCCGTGGGGACCGCCGCCGGGCTGATGGGGGACAGCGCGGACGAGCCGTTGCCTGTGCGGAGGATTCGGGCGTGATCCGCGGCCAACTTTGCTCTTTGAAGTTCAGGGGGCGCTCCCTATAAAGCGTCGCATGTTGCCGACTTTTCTGACGCATGGCGGCCCTATGATCTGGGTGATCCTCCTCGCCGGCGCCGTGGCGTTGGCGGTGTTTGTGGAGCGAATGCTGCACTACCACCGGGCCCAGATCAACTCGATGGAGTTCCTGAACGGCGTGCGCAACGTGCTCAAGCGCGACAACGTGGTCGAAGCCATCTCCATCTGCGACGCCACGCCCGGGCCGGTGGCGCGCCTGGTCAAGGTGGCCATCCTCAACCGTGAGCGCGGCCGGGAGGGCGTGCGCGAGGCGCTCGAGGAGACCGGTCTTGTCGAAGTGCCGCCGCTGGAGCAGAAGCTCAACCTGCTCGCCACCATCGCCCAGATCAGCCCGCTCTTGGGACTGCTGGGCACCGTCCTGGGTTTCATCCGCATCTTCTCGCACCTGCGGGCCGCGGGCACGCTGGCGAACAGCGAACAATTCGCCGGCGGCGTGTGGGAGGCGCTCATCTGCACGGCGGCGGGCCTGGCCCTGGCCATCCCCTGTTATGCCGGCTACAACTACCTGGTCAGCCGGGTAAACGCCATCGTGCTCGACATGGAGCGGGCGGCCACCGAGATCACCAACATCCTCGCGGAGTTCGCCGGACTGAAGCGCTCATGAGGTTTCCCCATCACGCCCGCATCTTCCGCGGCCAGATCGATGTCGCTCCCTTCGCCGGCGTCTTGTTTATTCTGCTGATCTTCCTGCTTTTCAACTCGGCTTTCGTCTTCACCCCCGGCGTGCCGCTCGAATTGCCGGAGGCCGCCGACCTGCCCGGACCCGACACGCCGACCGCCATGGTGGCCGTGGATGAGAGCGGTCGTCTCTACTTCCAGAACCAGATTACGGATGAGGTCCGCTTGAAGCAGGACTTGCTTGCCGCCCAGGCCAATTCTCCCGAACCCCTCACGCTGGTGGTCCGGGCGGATCGACAGGTGAAGCACGAGGTTATCGTCCGCCTCTACGTCATGGCGCGCGATCTCGGCTTGCGCGGCGTGTTGCTGGGCACCCGCCCGCCCGCCCGCCCGGCGCTGGCACCGGCTCCGTCCGGCGGACCCAGGTGAAGTTTTCCTTCGTGACCCTGCGATGAAGCCGGACCAGGTGCCAGCCGACGGCTCCGCCGAAAAGACCTTTGTCAAGTCGCCCGTCGGCTGCCCCGCCGAAGGCCGTGGCTGGAACCGCCGGCGCACCCTGTTGGTGGCGGCGGCGGCGTTCGTGTTTCAGATCCTGGTCCTGCTCGTGGTAGGGGAGCGTCCCCCGCCGCCGCGCCCCGCTGAGGCGTCGGGGCCCCGGATGCACCTCGACCCAGAAAGCCGCTCTCCGCAATGGACCGACGCCGACGATCCGACGTTGCTGGCCTTGCCGAGCACTGCTGGTTTTTCGGGGCGCGCCTGGCTTGCCGTGGCCCCGTTGGATTACCGACCCTCCAATTGGGTCGATTCACCACGGTGGCTCGAAGTGGACACCCAGGCGCTGACGCGGGTTTTTCAGACCTTCGTGCGGACCAACACGCGGCCGCCCCTGTTGGTTGCCGACCTGCCGGGTCCCCGGCCGGGGGCCTACGAATTGAACCTGCCGGCAGACAACGTGGCGACGTCGTCCACGGTGCGCGTGGAGGGCGAAATCAGCGCCCGGCCCTTGTTGTCCGTCTGGAAGCTGCCATCGTGGCCAAGCGACGAACTGTTGAGCAACACGGTCGTGCAGGTGGTGGTGGACCCGGTGGGGCGTGTGTTTACGGCTGCCCTCCTGCCGGAACGGGGCGAGAGCGGCTGGCCCGAGGCCGATGCGCTCGGGCTGCGTCTGGCCACCACCGCGCGCTTTGCGGCCCTGCCGGAGGCGGTGAGATCGACTCCCCGCCGGGAGCCCTTGCAACTGGGCCGGCTGGTGTTCCAGTGGCACACCGTGGCCCGCCCGCCCGCCACCAACGCTGCTCCCGGCCCCCTCTGAGATGAGTCCCGACCAGCTCGTCTTCCTCTACTGCACCGCAGCGCTGGCAGCCATCGCGGGACTCGCCCTTTATTCGCATCGTCGCCAAAAGCGCTTCGGTCCATCCCCCAGCGCCGATACGATTTTTCGCTGCGAACAGTGCGGGTTCGTGTACACGGATGACCCGGACGTGGACCGTTCGCGCTGTCAGCAATGCGGCACGCTCAACGAAGCCATCCGCTTCTAACCGCGCGGGGAGCACCGCCATCCTTCCGGTCCGAGCAGGGAAAGTTCCGGCCGCCGGGCGGCCCGGCCGGGCTTGCGTGACGTGCGGGCATCCGCGGCCGGGCGCGCCCCTTGGTTCAGGGGGTTAATTGCCGGGCTTGATTTCGACCACGTCGTGCGGGCCGGCCTCGCGCTGGCCGGCGGGGGTGACCTGGATGTAGCGCGCCTTTTCCCGCAACTGCGCGAGGTTGGCGGCACCCAGATAACCCATGCCCGACTGAATGCCGCCGATCAATTGGGCCAGCACCGTGTCCACCGAGCCGGAGACTTCCTTTAGCGCCTCTACGCCCTCGGCGGCCAGTTTGCGGTTGGCGTCGTTGGTGTGGCCGTAGCGGGCGGCCGAGCCGGCCTTCATCGCAGCGTGGCTGCCCATGCCGCGGTATTGTTTGTAGAGTTTGCCGCCGATTTCGAGGATCTGCCCGGGGGCCTCGGCGCACCCGGCGAACAACCCGCCGCAAATCACCGCCTGCGACAGCGTCAGGGCCTTTACGATGTCCCCGGACTTGGTGACGCCGCCATCGGCGATGAGGGCGACGCGATGCCGTGCCGCCGCCTTGGAGCACACGTAGAGGGCGGTAAGCTGCGGAATGCCGACGCCGGCCACGATGCGGGTGGTGCAGATGGAGCCCGGACCCTGGCCGACCTTGATGGCGTTGGCGCCACAAGCGGCGAGGTATTCAACCCCGGCGGCGCTGGTTACGTTGCCCGCGATGATGGGAAGCTGTGGATACGCTTCGCGGATCACCCGGACGGTGTCTCCCACGCCCTTGCTGAAGCCGTGCGCGGTGGAGACCGCCACCACGTCCACGCCGCGTTCCACCAGCGCCCCGACGTGCCGGAGAATGCGTTCGCGGTCCAGCTCGCCAAAGGCGTTGCGCGTGGCCGATACGGCGGCACCGCAGAGCAGGCGAAACCGGGCGTCGCGCGCCGGCTTGAACTGGGCCAGCCGCTCCTGGGTGATCCGCTCCACGTCGCTCATGGTGAAGAGTCCGTGCAACCGATCGTCGTCGTCCACCACCAGCAGCTTGTGGATGCCCGGGTGATCGGTGAAGAACCTGTCCGCCCGCGCGATGGGATCGGCGCCCAGCTCGCGGGCATTGATCGTGTGCACCTGGGCGCGCGGCGTCAGCGCCTCGGCCACCTTGCGCTTGGCGTAGCGGGGTTTGACCACGTGGCTGGAGAGCAAACCCACCAGCTTGCCGGCGCTGTCCACCACCGGGAAGGTGCTGAAGGCGAACTTCCGCTTGGCAATCATCTCGAGCACGTCGCCAATCAGTTGATCCGGCGCCACCTTGATCGGCTCCTGGATCAGGCCATGCACGTGATTCTTGACGCGGCTGACTTCGGACAACTGATCCCGCTCGGGCATGTTGTAATGGATGAGCCCGAGCCCGCCATTCAGGGCCATGGCGATGGCCATGCGGGATTCCGTTACCGTGTCCATGTCGGCCGACACCACGGGGATGTTCAGACGCAGCGTCTCCGCCAGTTCGGTGCCGAGCTGAGTATCGCGCGGCAGCACCTCGGAATAGAGCGTGGCCAGTGTGACGTCGTCATACGTCAGTGCCAGTCCGCGGTGACTGGTGAAGAAGTCGTCTGCCGGCTGATAAAACTGGGCATCAACGGCGTTGGGAAGAGACGTGTCTGCCATGACAGAAGATGCCGGCCGCCGGGCCGGCCTGACAAGCGCAAATCCTCCCGCGCTGGGAAAGGCTGGGTAGATCGTGACCCCCCTGTGGTGAAGCTCAAGGTGTTGAGCGCCCG
>DATLZF010000759.1:0-2020 GCA_035574135.1 Candidatus Methylomirabilota bacterium | reverse complement strand
TCCTCCGAGGCGCTCGGCACGACCCGGGAGCGGCTGCGGTTTCTGCACCTTTACCTGCGCGCCATGAGCTCCGGACCGCCCGCCCGCCGGCTGATGCGCCAAGTGTGGCGCTATCGGCATGAGCGTTGGACGCCCTCGGCGCCCGGGGTCGGAGCCGCTTGAGCCGGGACGCCCGCGACTTCCTCCAAGATCAACCGCCGCCGGCCGCGCCCGCCGAGCCACGGCAGGGTGAAGGCCACGACGGAGGGGTTCGCCCGTGCCTCGGCCACGGACAGGCGCGCCTGCCCAAGGCGCAGCGGGCGCCGGCCGGGCCCGGGGTTGCCGACGATGTCGCAGATCCACTCCTCCCTCACCGCGGCGCCGGCCGGGCGGTAGCGATCCGGCGCGTTCATGACGTGCCGGGCCAGCTCCGTGGCGCGCGGGAGGCGCACGCACCAGCGCCGTCCGCCGAAATACCGCACATGCCACTCCCGTTCCCCGGCCATGATGCCTGCCGCCAGACGCCGCGCGGACATGGCGGGCCCGAGGCGGCGGGCGAACTCGACGAGGAACCGCAGACGCACCCTCGGGGGCACGGTGACGCGACGGTTGAGGCGTCTCAGTTGCCGGACCAGCCGCGGCTCCGTCGGCTCGACGCCCACGGTCACGCCCTCCAGGTCCACGAACCAGAGTTGGGGGCCTCCATCCGTGCGTTGCAGGAGCAGGTTCGAGGGACTCAGATCTTCGTGGGCCAAATGGGCCGAATAAAATCCCGCCAGCAGATCGGCCAGGGCGCGCAGGATTTCCCGACCTTGTGGAAAGCGGAGCACCTGGGCCTCGCTTTCGCGCAGGGTGACCGCGTGGGGAACCTCGGTGGTGATGAGGTAGGAGGTCAGCCGCAGCCCGGCCCGACGCCGTTCGGCAAATGCCACCGGCGGAGCCACCCGCACACCGCGATCCTCCAATTCACAGCCGGCGCGAAACTCGCGTTCGGCCCGCGACTGACGAAATCCGCTCCGCAGCGTGTCCCAGACTCCCGCCGGGCCAAACCGTTTCAAATAATACGCCGTGCCGGCCGCGTCCCCGACCGGAATGCGCACGACCGTGACGGCCCGGGCCGACTTCACCACCAGATCACGGCGGCCCAACCACTCCTCGGGGGCCTCCAGGATGCGGCGCAGCCCGGCGGACGGCGGGCCGCCGCGCATCTGCCAGATCATTCCCCCGGCCTCCACACGAGCGGGGCAGGAAGCAAGAGGCACGGCGTGGGACGCAGCCATGGGATCAGGCCGGCAGCCGCGGCACCCGCGTCAAACCCCGCGCGCGGCAATAGCGCTTCAGGAAGGCGATGCGGTCTGCTCGTGTCACCGCCGCGTATCGGGAGGCCGCCCGGGCCAGGCGGGCCAGATCGGCCGCGGCGCGGCGCTCGGTGATGCGGAATCGCCACGCCAACCCGTCCAGATCGATCAAGAACACGCGCTCCTTCGTGTCCACGAGCAGATTGGTCTCCTTCAGATCGCGGTGGGAAAAGCCCTCGTCATGGAGACGGGCCACCAACGTGGCCAGTTGCCGCCGGACGCAGGCCGGCGCGCGTGGCGACCGCGCCAGCACCTCGCCCAGATTCTGCGCCCCTTCGACCGCCTCGGTCACGAGGTAAGCGTGGCGGAGGAACCGCAGCCATCGGCGCTCGGCGGCCGCGACCGGCAGAGGGGAGGCAATCCCCAGCAGTTCCAGATGGTGTGCCTTGCGAAAGGCCAGGAGGGCGCGCGAAGGGCGGAACAGGTCCTTCAAGACGCTGCCGAGGCTCCGCAGGTTGGCGCGCTTGAGCACCCAGCGCCCGATCTGCGCGACCGTGGCGGTGTGGCCCGGCCCCTTGAACACCCGCTCGGCTCGGGCCAGGGCCGCATCCGGATCGCGCAGGATCCGTTCGAGCTCGGCGTCGAGCGAGGCCAGGCGAAGATGCCATTTGAGGCTGCCGAAACGGCGCGGGGCGAACTCGCTGTTGCGGCGCAGGCACCGCCGGGAGCGGGAATGCAGGCGG
>DATLZF010000758.1:0-20649 GCA_035574135.1 Candidatus Methylomirabilota bacterium | reverse complement strand
CCCGCCGATCTCGACCAGGTGATTCTCGTGGGGGGCCAGACCCGCATGCCACTGGTGCGCCGGCGGGTGGCGGAGTGGTTTGGCTGCGCCGAATTTGAGGAAACCCGCGGCGACCTGCGTCTGGGACAGGATTATCACCGGCCGGCTGGTCCGCGATTGAACACCTCTCAAAACCCGGATGAAGCCGTGGCACTCGGCGCCGCCATCCAGGCCGAGATCCTGGCCGGCGGCCTGCGTCAGGTGCTGCTGCTGGATGTTACCCCGTTGTCGCTCGGCATCGAGACCTTCGGCGGCCTGATGAACGTGATCATCCCCCGGAACTCGACGATCCCGGTCAAAGCGGGCGAAATGTTCACCAACGCGGTGGATGGTCAGCGCGCCATGCTCATCCACGTCCTCCAGGGCGAGCGCGAACGCGCCCGCGACAACTGGAGCCTGGGACGGTTCAACGTCGAATTCGAACCGGCGCCCCGCGGCATGGCCCGCGTTGGCGTCCAGTTTGAGATTGATGCGAATGGCATCCTGCGGGTTCTGGCACGCGACACGCGCACCGGCCGCGACACCGTCGTGGAGATGAAATCCGCCGTGGATGTGGACGACGCCGACGTCCAGCGCATGGTGGAGGAATCCGTCGAGCACGCCTTTGAGGACATGGCGGCCCGGCGTTGGATCGAAGCCAAGCTCCGCGCCACAGATACCCTTGCCGCCACGCGCCGCGGGCTCGCCGACAGCGGCGCTGACCTCGATCCGGCAACGCGTGAGCGCATCGAGCGCGCTATCCGGGCGGTAGAAGCCCTCTTGGCCGCCGAGAGTCCGGCCCCGGCGGCCGGCGAGGCCGCGCGACTGCGGGCGGCGGTGGCCGAGTTGGACGCCGCCAGTCATCCCCTGGCCGAGTTGCTCATGGACCGGGCCATGGAGGCGCTGCTGCGCAAGCGTGGCCTGCTGAAGGATTGAGATCGAGCCCGTCCCCTCAAGGCGGGCTGGCTGGCCGCGCCCACTCGCGAGGGAGAAGCGTGGATGCAAGAAGTGGTACCCCCATCAGGAATTGAACCTGAATCAACGGTTTAGGAAACCGCTGCTCTATCCATTTGAGCTATGGGGGCGCTCGGCCCGGAGCCAGACCGTACCGAATGCCGCGCCCGTGTTTCAAGGGAATCTGCTCCCGCTCGGCGACCGCCAAACGCCGTGGTCCAAGGGCCTGCATGGACCTTCGGTAGGTGACTGAACCGCTGGTTCGTGGCCTGCGGGCAAACGCGGTTGTTCCAGAGAACGCCAGCTTTGGAAAATGCGGCCGCCTTGGGGCCCGGTTTGGGAGATCCGGCGACGCTTGCCCGCGGGTTGAAGCCAGGCGATTCCGGGCACTTTCGGCCCAAACAAAAACCCCTCTTCCCGGGGGGAAGAGGGGTTTGGAGCCGCAAGTGGCTTAGAAGCTGTAGATCACGTTCAGCGCCACGAGATAGGCATTCTTCAGATCCGCGGCGCCAACCGAGTTTTCGCCGTAGGCGACGCCGAAATCACCCGCCGAATGGTCCCAGCGGAATTCGAGCCGGGTAAGGGCATTGGCCCACAGCGAGTAATCCAGCGTGGCCGTTCCGGAGATGACCTTGTCCGGCAAGCCGGACACCGCCCAGCTATCGGTCTGGCTGAAGTATTCGCCGCGGCCGTGCAGCTTGAGCTTCTCACTCAGTTGGTAGGAGACATAACCGGCCGCGGACCAAGCCCAGCCGGAGTTGATGTCCGTGGCGAGGTTCTGGTCATCCACATTGTAGTAATCGAAGGCGGCCCCGACTTTGAGCGCTTCCACCGGAGTGTTGACCGTGGCTCCGACGTAGTAGCTGGTGTTCACCGCCCCTTCGCCGCTGGAGCCGAGGGCACTCGGGCCGAAACCGTTGACGATGCCGGCATACAGGACCGAGCCGCCCAGGAAGCCCAGGCTCTCGGGCGCGGTGAAGGTCACCGAGCCCATGTAGGTCTTGTAGGACTCCGCCTTGTTGTTGTTGCCGGTGTTGCCGAAGGCGCGCTCGTTGATGGCCGCACCCGTCGTGTTCGCCACGCCGGCCGACGCGGAGAAGCCTTCGCAGACCTGATAGGTCATCAACACGCCGGTGTGCGTGGTCGGCTCGATGGTGAAGCCGTAGGAGCGGGTATAGTTGGGATTGTTGCCCGCGTGAAAGACCTCGTAACCAATGATGGTGTCGAACACACCGACTTTGAAGTCGAGTCCGTTGCCGACCGGCGCGCGCAGAACGACGTTGGCCTGCTTGATGGCAAAGTCGGAGTCGTTGGCACCCAAGACCGACGAGGTGGCGTAGGCGTTGGCGTCGGGCCCGAAGAGCAGATCGACGGTGTAGCCGGCAGCCCAAGAGGCTTCATCCAGCGGCTTCTGCAGCGTCAGGTTGACGGCATCGAGGTTGAAGCCATCCGCCTTGCCCGAGCCGTAGCTGTAGGCCGGGTTGTTGGCGTTGCCCGTGCCGAGATTCCAGTGCATCGAGGCGTTGACGTAGCCGCTCAGCGTCGTGGACTGCACTGCGGACTGCACGGGGTGCAGTTGAGGCTCGTCCGCGCACAGGCCGGCCGGCAGGGTTACAAGCCCAGCTGCGGCGAGGCCAAGGGTCCATTGGTTTGTTTTCATACGGTTGTGCATTTGGTTTGGTGGTTATTGACAGGTTTACCGCCCTGTCTCCCCCGACGCCGGGATTGGACCTGAAGCCGGGGAAGAGCAAGACGCGGAGCCCGGGACATCAACAACGACATCCCGCCCCCGGTTCGGGTCAGAACTGATAGATGAAATTGGCCGCCAAGAGGTAGGCGTTCTTGCGGTTCGGCGTGCCAGCGGTGGTCCCACCGTAGGCGTCCCCGCCCTCACATGAGTGATCCCAACGGAACTCCAGCCGGCTGATCACGTTTTTCCAGAGGTCGTATTGGGCTGTGACCGTTGTGGCGAGTACTTCGGTGGCAATGCCGCCAGCCGCGAGGATGGCTGCGTTCTCGATGGTGCCGATGTCCCACCACAGAAACTCTTCGCGCAGGTGGAAGCTCAACTTTTCCGTGGCGCGGATGGACGCATAGCCCGCCAAGGTGTAGGCGTCCCCCGAACCGATGGTGCCGTTGTTGGCTTGGTCGCCCAAGTGGAGGTAATCGAAGGCCACCCCCAGTTTGACCGTGTCCACCGGGGTATTGATGGTGCTGCCGACGTACCAGTGCGTCTCGTTCAAGCCGGTGCCGGTGCCGGCCACCGAGCCGTTGAAACCGTTGACGACACCGGCATACAGGGTCGAACCTGCCAAAAAGCCGAAGCTGTCCGGAGCGGAAAGGGCGATCGACGCCATGTAAGCCTTGTAAGACTCGGCCTTGGCGTTGCTGCCGGGCGGAAAGAGTCCGTTGCCCACCGAACCGGAGGTGCTCCGGTAGTTGATCGAGGCCGGCCCCACGGTGTTGGCGATGCCGGCCTGCAAGGTCATCATCTCGCTCACCTGGTAGGCGAGAAGGACGCCGGTGTGAGTGCTGGGCTCGAGGGTATGGCCGTAGGAGCGGGTGTAGTTGGGATTCTTGCCCGCCTCGGTGCCTTCGTAACCGATGATGGCGTCAAAGACACCCACCTTGATGTCGAGCCCGTTACCCCACGGGGCCCGCATCGCAACGTAGGCCTGCCGGATGGCGAAGTCCGAGTTGTTGCCGCCGACGACAGATGAACTGCCGAACGTGTTGGCGTCCGGCCCGAGCATCAAGTCCACCCGATACCCCGCCGCCCACTGCTGCTCGTCCAAGGGCTTCTCCAAGGTCAGGTTGACGGCGTTCAGGTTGAATCCGTCCGACTTGCCGGCGCCCCCGTATTTGTAGCGAGGCTGATTGGCGTTGCCCGTGCCCGGATTCCATACGGCGGACACATCCACGGAACCACTGAGCGTGGTTGACGACAGAGCGGTCTGGATGGAGCTCGGCTGCTCATCCGCACGCGCCCCGGAGGGAAGGCTGACCAGCCCTGCGGCGGCCAGCCCAACGGTCCACTTGTTCAATATCATCTCAGTTCCTCCTGCAGGGCGTCCTGGGTGTTTCGGTTGTGCATTGAGTCCGCCAAAAACGGTTTGGCGGGCGGCCAAGACGCTGCAATTGGCTGCAACGTAGGAAAAACCGTGGCGGATTGACAACAAGAATTTTCGTCCCGCCGGAGCCAAGGGCCACACGGCCAGAGGAGCTTGGATGGATTGCGTTGGAAACTCGGGGCCCCGTTCGGGGTGGTTCCCGGGAAACGACTCACGATCACGACCGCTCCGCGCTCTGCAGATTGGCGGACCGCGCGGGCGGTCCGGCCGGGGCGACGTACGTTTCCGGGGCTGCTCGTTAACCTCCTGGGTGGTGGCGGGGCTGGTGCCGTGCCCAAGGGCTTGGCCGCCGCTGCGTGGACCGATGTGCTGGCTTGGACCTCCGAAGCTTGCAAGTGCCGCCCTTCGGTCTTCAACCCGAAGGGCGGCGTACGACCGACAACGATCAGAACTGGTAGATGACGTTCAGATTCACCGACATGGCGTTCTTGTCGGTTCCCGTCCCCGCCGTCGAGCCGCCAAAGGGCGTGTCCGAACTGAGGCAATGATCCCACCGGAACTCGACGCGGCTGATAACGTTCTTCCACAGCGAGTAGTCGAGCGTGGCCGTGTAGGAGATCAGTTCGTTGCGGGGATCGTCGCTGGACGAGGTAAAGCCGAATGCTTCGTTGCTGCCGTGGCCGTAGTCGAGCCGGCCCGCGATCTTGAGCTTCTCGGTCGCCTGCGCCACCAGGTAGGCGGCGGCCGCGTAGGCCCGAGCACCCCGCTCGCCGGCCGGGTTGGTGGCGGTGGGAATGTTATCCGTGTAATCCCACGCCAAGCCGACCGTCAGCCAGTCCAGTGGCGTCGGAATGCTCGCGCCCACGTACCAGTTTTCCACCCAGGGTTCGCCGACTCCGTTGTTCACGCCGCCGGTGTAGCCGGCACTGAGGCTGGCGCCTTTGAGAAAGCCCCAGCTCTCGGGCGCCGTCAGTGTGATCATGCCCAGGTAGGCCTTCTTGCTTTCCGTGGTGGACCGAGCATCGACGCCGTTGCTGAAGGACGCCGTATTGCCAACGCCCGCCATGAGCGTCACGCCTTCGGTGACTTGGTAGGTGGCGGAGACGCCCGTGTGTGCGGAGGATTCAATGTAGAAGCCGTAGGACCGGCTCCAGTTGGGATTCTTGTAGGTGTCGTACGCCTCATACCCGTTGTAGGTCCCGAACTGGCCGACCTTCAAATCGATGCCGTTGCCGACCGGAGCTCGCAGCAGCACCACCGCCTCGTTGAAGGCGATCTCCCCGTCTCCCGTGATCGTGCCCGTGCCGCGCTTGCGAGCGCCCGGCCCGAGCAACATCTGCACGCGGTAGCCGGCCGACCATTGCCCTTCATCCAGCGGCTTCTCGAGGGTGAGACTCACCACACTCAAATTGAAGCCGTCCTGAACGTCGGCACCGTCATAGACGCGACCGGGCATGTTGGCGTTGCCCGTGCCGAATTTCCATATCATCGCCGTGTCGATGTAGCCGCTCAGAGTCGTCTGTGTCAGTGCGGTCTCGACGAACGTCGGCTTCTCCGGTTCGTCCGCTGGTGTGACCGCGGGAAGGGAAATGATCCCTACGGCCAGCAGTCCCCGCGTCCATGGATTGAGTTTCATTTTGGTTTTTGATCTGTGATGTTTTGGACACACGCCACCGGGCGGCCGATGCGTCGCCCCGGCGATCGCCACGCTTGCAGCACGAAAAGTGCGAGACACTGCATCTAGTTTTTCATGCAGTGGAGTTACTGAATTCATCCATGGCCGGAGACCCTTTCGAACGGGCCCGGTGACGGCCTTCAGATCGCGAGCGCGCCAAGCGCGTTGCGATCCGCTCGCCCATCGGTGGGGGTTGGCACATCCCCTGGAGTCTTCGACAGTTCCCAAGATTCATGCGGAGTTGCGGCTTGATTCATGTCGTGCGTCTGACGGCCGGCGGGCCTTGCAAGAGCGAGTGGGTTAAGAACGCGTGAGCATTTCCCGCCAGATCGCTGTCGCGTTTCGTCCAAAGTGAGCAACCGCAATTGAGCGCCCGCCGCGTCGGCCTTCGCGGCGCGTCCGAATTTGCCTGCGGCTTTCCTGCTCAATCCATCTGTTGGCCGCCCGCCTCATCCCGGTGGCATCGCCGCTGCTATTTGCGTTTGCGGTGGAGAAAGCTGCGCGAGGTTGCCAGAGGCGGTCACGCGGTGAAATCGAGTTCATCCCCGGATGCCCCTCGAACCGGACGCTCCCTCCACCACGAACCAATCATCCGTTCAAACAAACTGCCCCGCACGATATGAAACACTCCCTGCTCCAACGCGGCCTGCTCGCCTTGGCATTCGCCGCAGCCCTGGCCAGCCCGGCCCTCGCTGCCGACAAGGTCAAAGTCGGCGTGCTACACTCGCTGAGCGGCACCATGGCCATCAGCGAAACGTCGTTGAAGGATGCCCTGCTGTTCACCTTCGACGAAATCAACAAAGCCGGCGGCATCAAGGCCGGCGGCAAGGACTATCTCATCGAACCGGTGGTGGTGGATCCGGCGTCGAACTGGCCGCTCTTCGCTGAAAAGGCCGAACAGCTTCTCGTGAAGGACAAGGTGGCGGTCGTGTTCGGCTGCTGGACTTCCGTGAGCCGCAAGTCCGTCCTGCCGGTCTTTGAGCGGCACAATGGGTTGCTCTTCTATCCGGTCCAATACGAGGGTGAGGAACTCTCCAAAAACATCTTCTACACCGCCGAAGCCGTGAACCAGCAGGCCATCCCCGCCGTGGATTACATGCTCGCGGAGGGGAAAAAGAAGTTCTACCTCCTCGGTTCGGACTACGTCTATCCGCGCACCACGAACAAGATCCTCAAGCAGTATCTCAAGTCCAAGGGGATTCCCGATTCCGACATCGAGGAGATTTACACTCCCTTCGGGCACACCGATTACCAGACCATCGTGGCTGCGATCAAAAAGTTCGCCGCCGCCGGCAAGGCCTGCGTGATCAGCACGCTCAACGGCGATACCAACGTGCCGTTCTTCAAGGAATTCGCCAACGCCGGCCTGACCTCGGAAAACTGCCCGGTCGTTTCGTTCTCGATCTCCGAGGATGAATTCCGCGGGCTGCCGGCGAAGGATCTCGTCGGCCACCTCGGTTGCTGGACCTATTTCATGTCCATCAAGTCACCCGAGAACACCGCCTTTGTGAGGGATTTCATGGACTGGCTCAAAGATCCCAAGGTGACAGGTGCCGATTACAAGGTCTCGGGCATCGATGCCAAGGGGCGCGTGACCTGCAGCCCGATGAACCTCTCCCGCATTGGCGTTCATCTTTGGAAGCAGGCTGTGGAAAAGGCCGGCACGTTTGAGGTGGACAAGGTGCGCACGGCTCTGATCGGGCAGAAGTTCAGGGGGCCGGCCGGCGAAGTGACCATGCAGGAAAACCACCACCTGATCAACAACGTCTTCATCGGCGAAACGCTGGCCAGCGGCCAGTTCAAGATCATCAAGAGCTTCACCGGCGTCGCCGGCGAGCCGTTCAGCGAAAAGTTCCTCGGCATCAAAACCGCCAGCAACTGATCCGCTCCACGATCGCGCGCGGGACGGTCCCGTCGAGGGCCGTCCCGTTTCGTCAGGCGCCACGTTCGATCGAAATGCTTCATCCTTTGCCCATTCTGCGCCTCATTCTCCTGCAGCTCGCCCTGTTCGGCGCGGTGTCGCACCTCGCCGCCGCCGACCCCGCGCCTCGAGCCAAGCTCGTGCGGGCCGTCCTCGCCGAGGACGCCGCCGCGCAGGAAGCGCTGATCAAAGAACTGATCGGCGCCGAGGATCCGATGATCGTTCAGGCCCTCACTGCCTGGCGGGGGGGATCCCTCTACCTTTACGAAACCAATGACACGCGGATTCCTTTCCTGCTCGACCCGCAGCCCGACGCCGACGGCCGCGCCAAGGGAATCCGCGTGCTGGACGGGGAGTACCTCAAGGATGGGGCCGGGCAGCCATTACTGTTCGCCATCACTGATCTTTCGCCCGCCGACGCCAACTCCAAACTCCGCCGCGTCATCAAGACCGCGCTCGATCTGTTCGCCCTGGGTAATTCCAATCCCAAGATGCGCCGCGATGCCGCGATCAAGCTGGGGCAGGAACAGAACCCGGATTACCTGCCCCACTTCGGGGCCCGGCACACAAGCGAACAGGACCCGGAGGTGCGCAGGGCCCTGCGCGAAGCCATCGCGTTGACGCAGGCGGCCAGCGAGGACGCGGCCGTGCGCCTGCCGGCGATCAAGCGGCTTGGCGAGATGCGCTCGATCAATTCGCTCAACTTTCTGCAGGAGCTGGAGGAGAAGGCGGCCGCCGAGCCGGTCAAATACGGCCCCGAAACGCTGAAGGCCGCGCATGCCGCCGTCGTGCGCATCCAGAACTACATCTGGTGGGGAAACCTCGCGGGCACCGCCTTTCGCGGTCTGAGCCTCGCGGCGGTGCTGCTGGTGGCCGCGCTCGGGCTGGCCATCACCTTCGGCCTCATGGGGGTGATCAACATGGCGCATGGCGAGATCATGGCCGTGGGCGCCTACACGGCCTTCGTGGTGCAGGGCCTCCTGGGCAAGGGGCTCTTGTTGTCCCTGGCGGGCAAGCCAGTGCCGTTGAAGGGACTGGGTCTGACCGGTGGCGCCTTCGATGCCTATTTCTTGGTGGCTCTGGCCGTGTCGTTCTTCACCGCGGCGCTCGTCGGGCTGGCCCTCGAGCGTGGGATCATTCGGTTCCTTTACAAACGTCCGCTCGAATCGCTGCTGGCCACCTGGGGGGTGAGCTTGATCCTGCAGCAGGTCTTCCGGCACACCTTCGGCGCTGCGAACGTTCAGGTCGATGCCCCGAGCTTCCTCAGTGGCAGCTTGGTGCTCTACGACGTCCTGTTTGCCTACAACCGCCTGTTCATCCTCGGTTTCGCGGGGTTTATCGTGGCGGGCACCTACCTCCTGCTGACGCGCACTGCGCTTGGGTTGCAGATCCGTGCGGTGATGCAGAATCGCGCGATGGCGTCCTGCCTTGGCGTGCGCACCGATCGGGTGAACATGATGACCTTCGCGCTCGGTTCCGGTCTGGCCGGCATGGCGGGCGCGTGCCTCTCGCAGATCGCCAACGTGGGGCCCAGCCTGGGGCAAAGCTATATCATTGATTGTTTTATGGTGGTGGTACTGGGCGGTGTGGGCAACTTGGTGGGCACGGTGTCCGCCGCTGCCGGCATCGGCATCACCGATCAAATCCTTCAACCGTGGCTGGGCGCGGTGCTGGGCAAGATCACCGTGCTGGGTGGCATCATCCTGTTTCTGCAATGGCGGCCAGCCGGCCTCTTCGTCACCCGCAGCCGCGGCCTTGATGCATGAGACAAGGCGGACGATGAGTCGAAGCTTTTCCAAGCGGGAACTGTGTCTCGTGGGGCTGATCACGTTCCTTGGCCTCGTGGTGCTGCCGTGCCTTAATGCTTTCGTGCCGCCCGGCAGTCCGCTGCATGTCAGCACGTTTTCGCTCGGCTTGTATGGCAAGTACCTCACCTATGCCGTGCTGGCGCTGGGGGTGAACCTGCTCTGGGGCTACACGGGGCTGCTGAGTCTCGGCCAGTGCCTGTTCTTTTCGCTCGGGGGCTACTGCTGCGGCATGTACCTGATGATGAACATCAGCCGCCTCGGCCAGTATCACGAGGCCATTCCGGACTTCATGGTGTTTCTCGAATTTCCGGCTCGCTTTCCCGAAACGGGCGGGCTGCCTCCACACTGGATCCCCTTCCGCCACTTCTGGTTTGCGGCGTTGATGGTGGTGCTTGTGCCCGCGGTGGTCGCCGGCCTTTTCGGTTTTCTGGCCTTTCGCTCCCGCATCAAGGGGGTCTATTTCTCGATACTCAGCCAGGCTCTGACCTACGCGGCGTGTCTGATGTTTTTTCGCAATGATTTCACCTTCGGCGGCAATAACGGGCTGACGGATTTCAAGTTTCTCCTTGGCACACCGTCGCTCGAAGCAGCGGAAGTCCGCGATGCGGCGACCTTTGCCCGGCGTTTGAGGGACGGCTCGGATGAATTGGGCCGGTTTCTCTGGAGCCGCATTGCCCCGACGAACCAGGCGCGGGTCAGTGCCCTCCTTGACAGTGGGGACACGGCCGGCATCGCCACCGCCCTGGTCGATGACCTCAACAAAGCCATCGCTACCGAGCTGATCCACCAGGAGCAGCGCTTTGCCGGTGTGAATTTGTCGGGTGAGACGCGGGCCGCCCTGGCCCTCAATCCGAAGGATGCTGCGATGCTCAAGCTCAACCGGCGTCTGTTGGAGGAGGCCTTTCCGGGGCACATTCCGAGAAAGGATTTCACCGGCTACATCGTCAACGCTCCGGCCACCAAGCGGGCCCTGTACATCTGTTCGGGGCTGCTGCTGTTGTTGACCTACCTGTTCTGCCGCTGGTTGACCTCGACCAAGTTCGGTCTCATCCAGCGGGCGGTGCGCGATTCCGAGAACCGCGTGCTGTTCTCCGGTTACGCCACGGCGAACTTCAAGCTCTTCGTCTTCGTCACCGCGGCGATCATTTCGGGGCTTGGCGGCGCTTTGTTCGTCCCGCAAGTGGGCATCATCAATCCCAGCGAGATGGGGGTGGACAAATCCATTGAGGCGGTCATCTGGGTGGCGGTGGGCGGGCGCGGCAGCCTGGTGGGGCCCATCCTCGGCGCTATCGGGATCAATGCGCTCAAGAGCTACGCCACCCACTCGTTTGCCGAGCAGTGGCCCTACCTGTTGGGCGGACTGTTTATCTTCGTGACGTTGTTCATGCCTCAGGGACTGGTCGGCCTGCCGGACCAATGGCGCCGGTGGAGACAGCGTCGCGCACGCCTGCGTTCCGAGGCGCAGGGGCCTGCCCTGGAGCCGGAGACTGCGGAAAGATCTGCCGCACCATGACTCAACGCCAGTTCATTCTCTCCCTTGAGGGCGTCACCAAATCGTTCGACGGCTTCAAGGCCATCGACGACCTCAGCTTCTACATGGATGAGGGCGAACTGCGCGTGATCATTGGCCCCAACGGCGCCGGCAAGAGCACCATGCTCGACCTCATCACGGGGCGAACCAAGCCCGACAAGGGCAAGATCGAGTTCGGCAGGGATATCGACCTCACCGCACTCAACGAGTACCAGATCAATCGGCTTGGCATCGGCAGGAAGTTTCAAACGCCGTCTGTGTACATCGACCACACCGTCTTCGAAAACATCCTGCTTTCGCTCGAAGGCAGCCGGAGCGTCTTCTCCGCGTTGTTCTCCCGCGTCACGCCGGCGCAACGCGACCGCATTCAGGAGGTGCTGGGCACCGTGGGTCTGTCGGACAAGGCCCACTGGAAGGCCGGCCACCTTTCCCACGGCCAGAAGCAATGGCTCGAAATCGGCATGTTGCTGGCCCAGAACCCGAAACTCCTCCTTGTGGACGAGCCGGCAGCGGGCATGACCGACGAGGAAACGCACAAGACCGGCGAGTTGCTCATGAGTCTCGCCGGCAAGCACAGCATCATCGTCATCGAGCACGACATGGCCTTCGTTCGCCAAATAGCCCGCACCGTCACCGTCCTGCACCAGGGCCATCTGCTCTGCGAAGGCACGGTCGATCAAGTCCAGGCGGATGAACGGGTGATCGAGGTTTACCTGGGACGGAAGAAAAAGAACTGAAGGTGTAACCACCCATGCGAACGAATCGGCACGGTCTCCAACGCAACGATGGCCCTCCGTGGTGCAGCCGGGCGGCGGGCTTCGCCCGGGGGGATCGCCGCGTGCCAGGTGTCGCAGCCGTTTCGGATGCGCCCGGGATGTGCATGCGTGTGTCTTCCCCGGTGAGTCCCACATGCTGAACCTCTCCCACATCCATGTCAGCTACGATGGCTCGCGCATCCTCCGCGACGTGAACCTGAGTGTCGAGCCGGGCCGGGTCGTCTGCCTCATGGGCCGCAACGGCGTTGGCAAAACCACCACGCTCAAATCCATCGTCGGCCTTGTCCAGCCGGACAGCGGCTCCATCAAGCTCGGCGTGACGGAGCTGGTGGGCATGAGACCGGATGAGCGGGCCCGTGCCGGTCTGGGCTACGTGCCCCAGGGCCGCGACATTTTCCCCAACCTGACCGTGTTGGAAAACCTGCGCCTCGGTGCCATCGCCCAGGGCAAAACGTTCACGGACGCGTTGGACCGCGTCCTGGCGCTCTTTCCCGTGCTCAAGGACATGATGCGGCGCAAAGGTGGCGTGCTCAGCGGAGGCCAGCAGCAGCAGCTCGCCATCGGGCGTGCCCTGTTGACCAATCCCAAAGTACTGCTGCTGGACGAACCCACCGAGGGCATCCAGCCAAACATCATTGATCAGATCGGCGACACCATCAAAAAGCTCCGCGCCCACGGCCTTGCGGGCGAGCCGGACGCGGCGAAGCGCTTCGAGGAGATTGGCGACGCCATCAAGTCGCTCCGGCAGGAAGGCCGCATGGGTATCCTCCTCGTCGAGCAGTATCTCGACTTCTGCCTCGAAGTCGGCGATCACTTCTACATCATGGAACGCGGCTCCATCGCGGCCCAGGGGCCCATCGCCGAATTGAGCCATTCCGTGGTGAAGCAACACCTGACGGTGTGAGCCGCGGCGGCTCGCCGTCGGGCTCCGCACCGGCGCCGTGCTCGGTCGGCCGCCCGCGCCCGAGCCAGCACGAGCGTCCATTCCAGGCTGGAAGCGGGACTCGTTTCCGGGACATTCTGTCGGCAACGTTGATGCGTGTCCGACCAACCCATTGCCATCTCGCCATGAAGCCCCGCCCCTGCCACCCCGTTGCCTTTCTGATCAACTTCGTTCTCAGCGTCGCTGCCCTGGGCGGCGCCGCCGAACGCCGCCCCGTGCCCGACAAACTGGTCGTGCTGACGTTCGACGACGCGTGCGCCTCGCATTACTCCGTGGCGCGGCCCCTCCTCAAGCGGTTTGGGTTCGGGGCGACGTTTTTCATCACCGAGGGCTTCAGCTTCCGCACGAACAAGAAGGATTACATGACGTGGGAGCAGATCGCCGAACTGCATCGTGACGGCTTCGAGATCGGCAACCACACGCGCGATCACCTGGGTGTGAACGCGCACACCGCCGGGCGCCTGCCCGGTCAACTGGACGCCATCGCCAGCCGCTGCCGGGAGCACGGCATCCCCGCACCCGTGAGTTTTGCCTGGCCCGGAAATGTGTTTCATACGAACGCGCTGCCGCTGCTGCGGGCGGCGGGAATTCGTTTTGCCCGCCGGGGCGGCGAGCCGGAGGTGCCCTACCAAGAGGGCGGCGGCGTCGCTTATGAACCGGGCGTCGATCACCCGCTGCTGATCCCCACCACCGGCGACGCGCGACCGGACTGGACACTGGAGAACCTCCAGCGCGCCGTGGCCCAGGCGCGGGACGGAAAGATCGCGGTGTTGCAGTTCCATGGCGTGCCCGACGGTGAGCACCCGTGGGTGAACACGCCTCGTGAACGGTTCGAGGAATACATGGCCTGGCTGCATCAGGAGGGCTTCAAGGTCATCGCTCTTCGTGATCTGGCGGCCTACGTGGATGAAACCCAGTCTCCAGCCGACCCGCTGCGCATCATGGAGGAGCGGCGCCAGGCCCGCGCCGCGGCTCGGGCCAGCGGCGGTGCGGCGCCGACCGACCCACGGGCGCCGAGTGTCGTCCGTTTCGATCCGGTGGTTCGGGATCTCGACGGCTGGAAGGTGCACATCGAGCCGGCCCTGCTTGAGGGACCGCTTGCGGAGGAGGGCGGGCGGGCGCTTGCCATGCTGGCCAATCATCTTCAACGGATCAAAATTCTGGTGCCCGCCGGGCCTCTGAGCCGGCTTCAGGCGGTCGAAATCTGGATCGAGCATGACCATCCGCGTTTGCGGCCCATGCAGTATCATCCCAGCCGCGACTGGTTGATCCGTCACGGCCATGATCCGCGTTTGGCCCGCAAGGTCCACATCCCACAAGCCCGTGAGCTGCTCTCCCGCGAGCAGATGCTCAAGCATCCGGCCGTGATCCTGCACGAACTGGCGCACGCGTATCACGACCAGGTGCTCGGCTTCGATCATCCCGACATCCTCCGGGTATTCCAAGCGGCCCGGGCGGCCGGCAGCTATGAGCAGGTGCTGCTGTACACCGGCGCCAAGGTCCGCCATTACGCGCTTACGGACCACAAGGAATACTTCGCCGAAGGCACCGAGGCGTATTTCTATCGCAACGATTTTTACCCCTTCGTCCGGGCCGAGTTGAAGGAGCACGATCCGGAACTGCACGACCTCCTCGGGAGGATATGGGAAACGACGCCCTGAACCCGTCAACGCCATCGGTTCCTTCGCTGGAACGAACAGGAGCTCTGCGGCCGGCGACGGATGTCTTGGAGACGGATTCCCCGCGCACGAGAGGGGCGTTGGCGGCGTGCGTGGGTCTGGCGCTCGCGACGTCTGGCCGGTGCTCTGCCGGACGCTGTTCAACAGCAATCAGGTCCTGAGCGGGCCTTGATGGCGGGGCCTTGGGTTCGGCCGTAGCCGCGCCAGGGCGCAGGCCGTTGGGGGCGCTCCATCGGCGCGGCCCGGGAACACGTTTGCTTCCCAAGACCGTCGCCTGCTTTCTCTGTGGCCATCGCCATCAGGCCATCTTCAAACGGACAAGGCAGATTTCACCGTTACGTCGGGTAAGCGTCACGGAGTTGACATGCGCTGTTGGGCTAATTCGCCGCGGACGCAGTCCCCACCGGCAAAGTCCGGCTGGAAGGGATGCTCCGAAACAACAAACAGCGTGATGAAGCCGGACGGGCTTCAGCACCAAAACCCAAACTCTATGCGAAAATCCAATACACTTATGGCCGTCCTGGCCGGTTTCGCCCTCGTCGGCGCGGCTGACGCGCAGCCGCTGGTGAATCTCGGGCTCGTCGGCGTGGGACGCCTGCCCGGCGATTCCTTCGATCAGCTCGGAACTGGTGTGGACACGCTCGGCGGCATCTTTTCGGGCATGTGGCTCGACCCGGCCTCAGTGGTGCACAGCAACGGCACCATTCACACCACCGTTTATGCCCTGCCGGATCGCGGCTTTGGTGATGGATTGCAGGATTACCATCCGCGCATTCAGAGGCTTGCCATTGCCATCACGCCCTATTTCGGGCCTGGTCCGGCGCCACAGGATCAGATTGTGATTGTGAACACGGGCACCTATTTGCTGACGGTCAACGGCAGCACGTTCACGGGCTATCAACCGGACGACACCAATGTGGTGAGTCATCCCCAGTCGCTGCCGGGCGGATTGGGGGGCGGCAAGAGGAGTTTGGATCCCGAGGGCATCGCCTATGCCGCAGGTAGCGCCGGCGGCTCGTGGTATATCAGCGACGAGTATGGCCCCTTCGTGTATCACTTCGACGCTGCCGGCGCCTTGCTGGGCGCGCTGCCTCTGCCCGATGCGTTTATCCCGAGGGTGGGGACGAATTACCCCCGCGCGGTCAACTACCTCACCGGCGGATTGAACTCTGGGGCCGACTCGGGCCGCCATAATAACCGTGGGATGGAAGGTCTCGGTGTCACACCGGACGGCAAGAAACTGGTGGCCTGCCTTCAGTCCCCTCTTGCTCAGGACGGTGAAAGCCGCAACCCGAGCCGTCACGTGCGCATCCTCGTTTACGACATCGACCCGGCCTCGCCCACCTATCACCAGCCGGTTGCCGAGTACGTGCATGTATTGCCGCTCAGCGCCGCCGAGGCCAACAATCGGCACACACCGGTGAGTGAAATCCTGCCTCTGAGCGACACCCGATTCCTCATCCTCCAGCGCGACAGCCGCGGTCTGGGAGGAGACCCGGGCAACTTCCTCTACAAGCGCGTCGTCGAGGTGGATGCCAGCAACGCCTCCAACATCCTCGGCACCGGTTATGACCTGGAGAAACAGGCGCCCGGGCAGCTCTCCCTTCCGCGATCCGGACTGCCCAGCAACATCGTCGCGGTGGCCAGCCGCGATCTGGTGGACCTGTTGAATGCCTCCCAACTGGCCAAGTACGGTTTGAATCTGGCGCCCTCGAACCAGACCCTCAACACGCTCTCCGAAAAATGGGAGGCCCTGGCCGTGCTGCCGCTCAACGATCCCGCCGCTCCCGACGATTACCTGCTGCTGGTCGGCAACGACAACGACTTCCGCGCCCCCGTTGTGTATCACAACGGCGTGCCCGTCGGCACCAACGCCTTCGGGGCGGACAACATGCTCCTGGCCTTTCGCATCGGCGCCGACACCATGCCGCCCAGCATCGTTTGCCCGGCGCCGGTCACCGTGATGGCAGGCACCAACTGCACTGCCACCGTGGACCTCCGCGCGCGCGCGGTCACCAGCGACAACAGCGCGGCGCCGGTGATCGTCCTGCAAACGCCATCTCCCACCACGCCGCTCGCACTGGGCACTCATGAGATCACCTTGGTGGCCGTCGATGCCGCCGGAAACCAGAGCGCACCCTGCACCACCACGGCGACTGCCATCGATCAGACCCCCCCCATCGTTACCCGTGTCACACCCAGTCTCACGCACCTGTGGCCGGCGAACAACAAGATGGTGCCCGTGACTCTCACCGTCGAGGCCACGGACAACTGCTCCAGCGCGCTGCGTTACGAAATCATCTCGGTGGCCAGCAACGAGGAAGCTGCCGGTTGCGGCTCATTGAGCGGGCGGTCCAGTTCGGGGCGGGCCAATGGGGCTGCTGCCGGCGTGCAGATCACCGGCCCGCTGAGCCTCAACCTGCGTGCCCAACGCTCGGCCCGGGGCTCCGGTCGGTTCTATATCATCACCGTGCGCTGCACGGATGAGGCTGGCAACTCCTCGCTGGGCGTCACCTCGGTGTTCGTGCCACGCAGCGCCGCCGACCTGGCCAGTGGCCTCCGCACTTCCATTGCCCCCTATGCGCTGCCCGTCGGACAGGATTACAGCCTCCTGCCGCTTCTGAGCGTTGGAGACCGGGTGCCACGCACCACCGACCCAAACCAAGTGTTCCAGATGATTGGAATTCCCGATGGCCTCGGGGCGCATGCCAACCAGGACGGCACCACCACCGTGTTCATGAACCACGAGTTGCCCCCGTTTGTTGTGTCCGAACCCATCGTCGGCCAGCCGTTGAGCCGCGGGGCCTTTGTCTCGACCATCATCCTGGCTCCCGATGGCTCGGTGCTTTCGGGCGATCTGGCCTACGACGCGGTGTACGCCGAGAACGTTTATGTCGGGCCGCCCGCCACCGTCAGCAACACGACACCCGCCTTCGCCCGATTCTGTTCCGGTGCTCTGGGGTGGAAGGAAGCGGGCTTCGACCGCCCCATCTACTTCTGCGGCGAGGAGGCCGGCGGCACCAACACGTTTGACGGGCGCGGTGGCGTGGCGGTGGCCATCTTCGACAACGCCGCCTGGACTCTGCCACGCCTGGGCCACATGGCGTGGGAGAATGCCGTTCCGCGCCCGCATCGGGGCGGTCTTACGGCCATCATGTGCCTGGAGGACGGCGAAGTCGGCCAGTGCCAGCTCTACCTGTATGTGGGGTGGAAGGATCGCTCCAGCGGGGCCGGCCCGCTGCGCCGCAACGGCCTCGACAACGGATCCCTCTACGTGTTCGTTGCCGACTCGTCCATCCATACGAATGAAGCGACGTTTCCGAACGGCGAATTGACGGGCCGTTGGGTGCTGCTGTCCGGCGCCGAGAACATGAACGAACTCGAACTGGAGGCTGCCTCCGACGCCGTCGGCGCGTTCGCCTTCGACCGCGTCGAGGACGGCGCCTTCCGCCCGCGCAACCCCAACGAGTTCTACTTCGTCACCACCGGTGGCTCTGCCAGCAACGCCCTCGGCCGCCTGTATCAACTGGCGCTCGACCCGAACTACATCGTTGGCCCTGCCAAACTGACGATGATGTACAACGCCGACCAGGTCGTGGCCGACGGCGGCGATGTCGCCCTGAGCCCGGACAATGTGGCGGTTGGCGACGACTACCTGATGATCTGCGAAGACGGCACCGCTCAGAGTCGTCCCGTCATGGCGGCCAAGGGACGCAAGGGCAACATCTGGCGGATCAACCTGCGCACCGGTGAACTCGACAACGTGGCGGAAATGACCGCGGTGGCCCGCGATGGGCGCATTACCAATCCTGGCGTCTGGGAAACGTCGGGGATCATTGAGATGAGCACCGTCTTCGGGCCTGATTCGTGGTTGTTCGACGTGCAGGCCCATTCTCCGACGCGCCCGCCGCTCCCGAACACGGTCGAGGACGGACAACTCTTGCTCATGCTCCGCAACCGTTAACCGCCATCGTCAGCGTCGTCGGTTCGGGAGGCAGGTCTGAAGCCAGACCTGCCTCTTTCTTTTTCGAGCCACCCGATCACCCGGCTTGATCCCGGGAGTCACTCGCCCCTGCCGGACCCTGGAAAGGCGATGTCCAAATGCCGTCTTTCGGTGCCGGGGGGCCGGGGGAAGCTGTGGCGGGTTTCCCACCGGATTTGATGGACACGGGCGCGGCCATCGTCAGTCTGAGTCAACGACTTTGACCCAATCATGAATCGTCCTCTCACATGTGTAACGGCGGGCTTGCTCGCCGTGGGTGCCTTCGTCGAGATTCCCGCCGCCGAGGCGCCACCCACACTCAGGAATGCAAAGTCACTCTTCGACGGCAAGACGCTCGCCGGCTGGGAGGGCGATTTGACAATCTGGCGCGTCGAGGATGGCTGTCTCACCGGTGGTTCGCTCACCGAGACGGTGAAGCAGAACGAGTTTCTCGCCAGCACGCGCGATTACACGAACTTCATCATCCGGTTCAAAATCAAGCTCACGGGCACCAATGGCTTCATCAATTCCGGTTTCCAGATTCGTTCGCAGCGCGTGCCGAACAGTTCCGAGATGGCCGGCTACCAGTGCGATTTCGGCGAGCCGTCGTGGTACGGCGCCATCTACGACGAGTCGCGCCGCAACAAGCTCATGGCCTCGTCGGACATGAAGGCGCTGCGACCGGTCATCAAGAAGGGCGACTGGAACGATTACGTCATTCGCGCCCACGGCGCCCGCATTACGACGTGGATCAACGGCGTGATGGGCGTGGATTACCACGAGCCGGATCTGAGCATCCCGAACTTCAACCGGGGCAAGCTGGGCATCCAGGTTCACGGCGGCGGCAAGGCCGTGGTGCAGGTGAAGGACATCTTCATCGAGGAACTGCCGGCCTCGAAAGAGTTCATCTGCGCCCGGGAGCCGAAGACGGGCGCGAAGGCGTCGCCGCTTACGCCGGAGGAGGAACACGCGATGTTCGCGCTGCCGCCGGGTTTCGAGATTGAACTGATCGCCAGCGAGGACACCGAGCGCGGCTTCGGCAAGTTCGTGGCGGTCGATTGGGATTTGCAGGGGCGGCTCTGGACGATGACCGCGCTCGAGTATCCCGTGGACGCGAATGAAAGTCCCGAGGTCGCCAGAGCTCTCTACGCCAGTCGCGCGAAGGACAAGGTGCTGGTTTACGACCGCGATCCGAAGTCGCCAACAGGTTACGCGCGCGAGCCGCGCGTGTTCGCGGATGGGCTGGCGATTCCGCTCGGCATCCTGCCCTACAAGAACGGCGTCTATGTGCAGCACGGGCCGGACATCGTCTTCCTCAACGACACCGACGGCGATGGCAAGGCCGACAAGCGCGAGGTGATTCTCACCGGGTTCGGCGTGCAGGATTCACATCTGTTCCCGCACCAGTTCACCCGCGCGCCAGGCAACTGGATTTGGATGGCTCAGGGCGCATTCAACTACGGCAAGGTGAGGACCACGAAGGGCGCGGAAGTGCAGTTCGACCAGACGCGCATGGCGAAGTTCCGCTATGACGGCAGCGAGTTCGACATCACGAGCCAGGGGCCGTGCAACATCTGGGGCCTCGTGCTCGACGGCAACGGCCAGGCGTGGATTCAAGAGGCCAACGACTACGGCTACCCGATCATGCCGTTCCACGAATACGCGAATTACCCCGGCTGCTCGCAGGCGCAGTGGAAGAGCTACGCGCCGGAGTTTCCCGGCACGGCGACGGAATTCGCGATGGGCGGGACGGGATTGAGCGGGCTGGCGCTTTCAGATGGCAGCAGCGGCGCAGGGGCGGGCGCTCAACCTTCGCGCAGCAAAGATCAGAGCCGACTTACGTCGGCTGCTACAGAGGGAATCTGGCCCGCGCCCTACGCCGGGCAGTTCTACATCGCCAATCCCATCACGCGAAAGATTCAGGCCATCCAGGTCACGCCGGACGGTCCGCGCTTCCGCTACCAGAAGCTGCCGGACTTCCTGCTCTCCGGCGACGAATGGTTCCGCCCCGTGGCGTTGCGCACCGGCCCGGACGGCTGCCTCTACATCGTCGATTGGTACAACAAAATCATCTCGCATAACGAGGTGCCGCGGAACCATCCCGAGCGCGACAAGAAACGCGGCCGCATCTGGCGCGTGAAGCACAAGAATGTGAAGCCATTCGATGTGCCCGACTTTACCAAACTTTCCGGCGACGCGCTGCTCGCCAAGCTCGGCGGAGCATCGCTGCAGCAAAGTCACATGGCGTGGCAGGCCATCACGGATCGGCAGATGAAGGAGCTCACGCCGCA
>DATLZF010000757.1:0-2974 GCA_035574135.1 Candidatus Methylomirabilota bacterium | reverse complement strand
CTGGCCCGCCGCCGCAAGGCGCTCAAGACCGCCGCCGGCGAGGCAGTGCCGCTGGAGGCCCCGCAATTCCTGCCGGAGGACCTTGCCGTTGCGGAAGGCTACGATGCCGAGCAACCGCTCGACATCATCGAGCGGCAAATCGAGCCGCCCGTGGCAGAAACCAAAGACCTTCTGCCCGACACACGGGTGGAAACTCCCGACGAGACGACGAGCCGCCGCGAACTCCTGGCGGAATTGCGCCGGCTCGCGAGCGCCTGGCCGAAGCCCGAACGCGAACTCTTTGAACTTTATTACGTGGAAGGCTTCGAGCCGGACGAGGCGGCGATGATTCTCGGCACGCCGGAGAAGCGGGTGCGGGAAATGTTGGCCACTATTCAGCAGCGCCTGCGCACGGAAACCTTGAAGCAGGCGCTGGTTTGACCATCCCGTCGGGATTATGAAGCCTCGGACGCCCTTGTCGGAATCGAACCAGGGGGCGGCAACACCCGCGGCGGCGGCGTCTGATCCGCAGACAATTCAAGCCGAGCTGACCGCGCAAAAGGACCGTTACCTGCGTCTGGCCGCGGACTTCGAAAACTACAAACACCGCACCGCGCAGGAGTCCGAGCGCCGCGCCGCGGCGCCGAAGGACGCTTTGATCGTTGAGCTGCTGCCCGTGATGGACAACCTGGAGCGAGCGCTATCTGCGCGCTCCGGTTGCGCCGCACAACTCCGCAGCGGCGTTGAGAGGACCTCACAGCAGCTTGACCGGCTTCTACGCAGTCACGGCTGCGCGCCCATCGATGTTTGCGGACAGCCGTTCGACCCGCGGTGGCAAGAGGCCGTGGCTTCCCCATGCGATCCCTCTCACCCCGACCACATGGTTCTGGAAGTCGTTCAGCGCGGCTGCCGGCAAGGCGATGCGCTGCTGCGCCCGGCGAAAGTTGTCATCAACGGATTAGCCGGCAGCGCGACCGGCGCCCCTTCGGATCCCGAGCGTCGTGAGCCGTTGAACGAGCAAATGGACAATGAAAGAAGCCATCCATGAACCCACCGATTGCGAGCCCGATCACCGCGCTTCAACTCTATGAGCCTGACGCTGCTGCGTTTTATTCCATCGAAACCGCCGCAAGATTGGCGCACGTGTCCCGCCGCTTGATCGCGGTCTATTGCCGGCAGGGCCTCGTCGCCCCTGTCATGGATCCGGACTCGGGCGGATGGCGGTTCAACGACGAGGCGATCCGCCGGCTGCGGCAGATCGAATCGCTTCGCGCGGCGTGCGGTATGAATCTCTCCGCGGTGGGGATCATCCTCGACCTGATGGACGAAGTGGATCGGCTACAGCAGGAACTTCGACTTCCGAGAGGCCGATGAAATCAGGCACGCGACACTGTACGCCCTTCGCAGGTTCGTAATCCGCGAAGGCCTGGCTCTTGCGCCCGCTCCACCGGTTGCCGGCCGGCGCAACAGCGGCTTGGCAATCTGCGCTACGTTTTCGACGACCTTCCGAATCGCCGGATGCCGATCATCACACCATTGCCGCTCACGGTGAGGGGGGACCGCCGGGTTTGGAGAGCGACGCGGGTGTCGGCTCGGAACCTACTTCTTTGCCGTGAGCACGTCCTCCACCCAGGTCAACGCGGCCATCATGCTGGGAGATCCCAGCGTGGTGGTGGCGAGCAGGACGACATGGCGGATTTCATCGGCGGTGCATCCGGCTTGCAGGGCGCGGCGGGCGTGGCTGTGGACGGCGCCTTCGCGCAGAGCGCCCGTGGCGATGGCCAGTTTGACGAGGGCGCGGGTCCTGGCATCGAGCGGGCCGGCCTGTTGCGTGGCTTCGCCGAGCGACTCATAGGCGCGCATGATGGCGGGATATTGCCTGCCGAACCGCTGGAAGCGCGTGGGGATTCGTTAAACTCGATCTCCACCGCGCCGTCGGCGTTGGTGAGGGTGAGGTCGGCCTCGCCATGGGTGGGCGCACCGCCACTGGACCAGTTGCCGGCCACGGACCAGTAACCGTTGACCGCCGCTCCAAGTGTGTCAGCCGGCATGAGCAAGCGAAATGGAGATGAGGTGGATCACCGTCGCGGCCAGCCCGATGCCAAGCAGTGAGCGAGGTGATTTGACCATGGCGAGTCTGCGCTTCAGGTCACGGTTGCAGCGGCACCTTGGCTTTGAGGCGGAAGAAGGTTTGCGGGACGCCCGTTTCCACAGCCTGCATGGTGCGGTTGACGCCCGGCGCGCCGGGCACGTCGCCCAGGAAAATCCAGTTCGTGTCGGTGACGTTCGGCTTCGCTTCGATCCCATACACGCGTGCCGGGCTGCTCGGCCATTCCAGTTCCACCGCGTTCACGCCGGTCAACTGGCTGATGCGGGTGATCCGGAACACGTCGTTCGTGCCGAGCGGGTTGGTCAGGGCGATGTATTCAGCCTTGTCGCTCTGGCCGTCGCCATCGGTGTCGCTGTCGGCGGTCATGTTGGTGAGGCCGCCGGTGTAGGCGATCTCGAAGGCGTCGGAGATGCCATCTCCGTCGGTGTCCGTCACAGCCATGCGATCGGTTTTCAACTGGCCGGAACCGAGGGCGATCCAGCCGCAGTTGGCGCTCCATGCGTAGCCGGCAAAGCGGCCGGTGCCGAGGTCCACGCGCGGGCGGTTGGTGTTGGCCGGATCGAGCGTCCACCAGCCGAAGTTGATCCAGCCGGCGTTGGGCGCCCAAGCCAGCCCGTAGAGGTCGCCGGTGCCGTAGTGGTTGACGCCAAAGTCCGAGGCGTCGGTGTTGCCATAACTGATGCCGTTGGCGGGGGAGCCGTCGCCGCAGTCCACCCAACCGAGGTTGGGCGACCAGAGCCAGCCGCTGCAACTGAACTCGCCGAAGCGGAAGCCGTCGCCGGCGTTGGGGCGCTCGGGGCGGAAGTCCAACCAGCCCGTATTCGCGCTCCAGGCGTGGTGGTTGGTGGGATTGATGGTGGACTGGGCGGCGGCCGGCATCGCCAG
>DATLZF010000756.1:0-2232 GCA_035574135.1 Candidatus Methylomirabilota bacterium | reverse complement strand
GCTGGAACACTTCGCCGTGGCGGTGTCTGCCGTTACGGGCGTGCTCGGAGCCAGAGGCAAGCGCCTGGATCTGTTCGGCGTGATGGTGCTGGCGCTGGTGACGGCGGTGGGAGGCGGGACCTTGCGCGATCTCTGCCTGGGAGTGACGCCGGTGTTCTGGATTGAATCGCCTGCCTACCTGACGACGGCGCTCGTCGCCGCGGTCGTGTCTTTCGTGGCCGTGCGTTTGCGGGAGCTGCCGCTGGCGTGGTTGCTGGTGGCGGATGCTTTTGGGCTGGCGTTGTTCACGATCATCGGCACCGAAAAGGCCGTCAGCCACGGCGCGGCGCCGTCGGCCTGTCTGGTGCTGGGCGTCATGACGGGCGTGGCGGGCGGCATCCTCCGCGATGTGTTGCGGGGCGAGATACCCCTCGTGTTTCGTTCGGAGATCTACCTCTACGCCACGGCGGCATTCGTTGGTGCGCTGGCTTACCTGATCCTGCGGCGGTGGACGCCTGGCAGCCCGGTCAATCGGGAACTGGCGATGGCCCTCATTCTCGCGCTGCGGCTGGCGGCCATTCAATGGCGGCTGCGCCTGCCGGAGTACAAGGAATCCGGCGAGCGGCACGGGGGCCCGGACATGAGATCGGCCCACTGATGGGAGCGCGCCCGGCCGCGCGGGAGGGCTCGCGGTGACGGTGGCGCTCCTCTGGGGCCGGGATCCCCGCGAGGCGGCGTGGCCGCGGCGGGAGGGGGCCTTTGGCAGGCTATCGCTCCACCTGCAGAAACAGCAGGTTGTGGTCGGAGTGTTGCCGGATCCACTGGCGCTGCTCCGGCAGTGTCGGCAGGCGCACCCAGCCGCGGACATCGACGGCGGCCTGGTTGAATGCTTTGAACTTGAGGTGATCCGCGGCGATGACGTGATCGAGGTTGCTGGGGGGCAGCGAGGCCGTGCCGTTCCACCAGGTCGTTTCGTGGGTTTTGGGGAGGCGCCGCATCCGTTTGCGGGCCGCCTGCTGATCGAGCTTCTGGAGTTCGGTGGCGGCGTTGATCGTTTTGTCGAAGGGATACTTCATCCCCATCGTGTTCAGATCGCCCAGGAACAGGTAATCGGCGGGTTTGCCCGCCGCTTTGTCGAGCGTGTCGCGAAAATCCAGGGCTCGCTGAAACATGTCGTCGCGCAGCCCCAGACCCAGCGGCGTGGAACTGGATTTGGTGTGCAGGAACAGGAGCGTGACGGTGCGCGGGCCGAAGCGGAGCGAGACCAGGGCGCCGGGCCGGAGCAGGGTGACCCCGGATTTGAACTCGACCCGTTGGGTGAAGAAGGCGGTGACGGTTTTGCGCACACCGACCAGAATCTCCTGCGTCTGCGGGCCCTCGGTGATGTGAAACTGCCACTCGGGCATCAGCGTGGTCAGCGAGTCAAAGACCGTCTTGCCCTCGACCTCGTAGAGGGCGAAGACGTCGGGCTGTTGATCGCGCAGGAAGCGCACGACGCGATCGACACGGGCGGGGTCATCCTGGAAGTGCTCGACGTTCCATGAGGCGAGGGTGAATAGCTTGGCCATAAAGCAAGATGGTTGACGGCGCAGCGGAGCGTAGGATGGGGCGCCGCGATGTAAAGCCGCGATTGGATGGCGCCGCGCTTCGTGGTGGCGTTCACGGGGCGGGTTCGTTTACAAGAACCCCGTGAAGACCAGCATTGAACTCCGAACACCAGACGCAGGATCGCGAAGGAACCGGCCCGGTGGTTTTCGCCTTTGGTTCCCTGGCCACGCCGGGCTGCTGTTGCTGGCCGTCGGGACCGGCCTGTTGGGCGGTTGCGGCAAGTCCGCCGATTCCGGCGCCGCCTCCGACCCCGGGGGCGGACGCCAGTTGACCGTTGCGCTCATGCCCAAGAGCAAGGGCAACGCCTACTTCGTCTCCTGTCGCGAAGGCGCGATGGCCGCGGCGAAAGACCTCGGGGTGGAACTCATCTTCGACGGCCCCACCACGCCCGACCCGGCGCGGCAGAACGAGATCATCGAGAACTGGATCACACTCGGCGTTGATGTCATCGCTGCGGCCTGCGAAAACAAGGAAGGCATCTCCACCGCCTTGCGCAAGGCGCAGGGCCGGGGCGTGAAGGTGATCACTTACGACTCGGACGCGCTGCCGGATGCGCGCTCGTTCTTCGTCAACCAGGCCACGCCCGAGGGCATCGGCCACACGTTGATGGACGAAGCGGCACGCCTGTGCGGCGGCAGCGGCGAA
>DATLZF010000755.1:0-12270 GCA_035574135.1 Candidatus Methylomirabilota bacterium | reverse complement strand
TGCTGCCGACGGGGGTCGGCCAGCGTTCCCGCCGGCGCGCATGCGGCAGCTTGGCCATGCGGACCGGGGGCGCGGTACTACAGGAGGTTGGCCGCCAGCTCGGCCAGTTCAGAGCGTTCGCCGCGTTGCAGTTCGACGTGTGCGGCGATCGCCTGTTCGCGGAACCGGCTGACGAGGTAGTTGAAGCCGTTGGAGGATGAATCGACGTAGGGATTGTCGATCTGGTAGGGATCGCCGGTGAAGACGATCTTGGTGCCATGACCGACTCGGGTGATGATGGTTTTCGCCTCGAGGGGCGTGAGGTTCTGTGCCTCATCCACGATCATGAACTGGTTGGCGATGCTGCGCCCGCGGATGTAGCTGAGGGCCTCAACGACGATGTGGCCGGAGCGCATGAGGTCGGCGCTGCGGCGGTGGTCGTGGCCCATGTTCAAGTCGCTCAGCAGTTCGAGCGCATCGTGGATGGGTTGCATCCAAGGGTTTAGCTTTTCCTCGAGGGAACCGGGGAGGAAGCCCAATTCCCTGCCCATGGCGACAGTGGGGCGGGCCACCACGAGACGGCGGTATTCGCGATCCAGGACGGTGCGCTTGAGGCCGGCGGCCATGGCGATGAGGGTCTTGCCGGTGCCGGCTTTGCCCATGAGCGTGACGAGCTTCACGCGGTCGTCGAGGAGGGCGTCGAGGGCGAAGTGTTGTTCGCGATTGCGGGGCTTGATGCCCCACACGCCTTCGCGGCAGTCCACGATGGGCACAAGCCTGCGGCCGGAGGGGTCCACTTTGGCCAGCGCCGTGCGCTTGGGGTTGGTTTCCTCCATCAAGGTGCAATATTCGCCGGGATGGTAGTGGGTCCCGGAGGGCAGTTCCAAGCTGCCGGTGGCGCGAAAGGCTGCCATCCGCTCGGGAGAGACCACCAACTCGAAGATGCCGCTGTAGAGGTCCGTGATCATGACCCGGTCGGATTCGTAGTCCTCGGCCTGCAACCCAAGGGCATCGGCCTTGATCCGCAGATTGATATCCTTCGTGACCAGGATCGTGGGCCGTCTGGCATCGGATCGCTGAATGGCCTGGGTCAGCGCCACGATGCGGCTGTCCACTGTGTCACGGCTCGGGGGCGGTTCCTTGGCCTCGCCGTTGGCCTTGAAAACGATTCGCAGCAGTCCGCCGTTGGGCAGGCGCACGCCTTCGCTCAACCGGCCCTGGGAGCGGTAGCCGTCCAACATGCGCGAGACGGTGCGCGCATTCTGCCCCAGCTCGGAGGATTCGCGTTTGAAACGGTCGATCTCCTCGATGACTTCGATCGGGATCAGCACGTGGTTCTCCTTGAAGCTCAGGATCGAATTCGGATCGTGCAGGAGAACGTTGGTGTCGAGAATGTAGTTCTTCACGTCGGGCGTGGGCGGGGCGAGGGGCGGCTGGGTGCGGCGGGGACGAGTGGAGCCCCGACCTCCGATGTTCGGCGGCCCGGCGTCTGGCGCAGCTTTTCCTTTCATGGGCGCTGCCCGCGGGCTGTTGGGTTGCGCGGCCAAACCATCTGGTATTCGGCTAACGAGCGCCGAACTTGACCCCCTTCATGCGGGTGAACCAGCGCCGCAAACGCGGATGCGCCCTGGGCAACCGGTACTGGCCGGAGTAAAGAAAGTTCGCCAACATTCCCCAGAGGTCGAAGTCCACGAACCGGGGACGGTCATCCAGCAAAAAGGGGTGCGTCGCCAGCATTTGCTCGAAGGGGATCAACCGTTCCACCAGTTCGGCGATCAACTGCTTCCGGTTGGCCGCCCATTGCTGGAGGCAGCCGCGACCGAACTTGCGTTCTTTGAACCGCAGGTAGTTTAGTTGCTCGGCCGGTGGCACGAATTGACGATAGTGCGCGTCGTTCAGCTTGAACGTCAGTCCTTCCACGTCGTTCTCGATGTAACGCCACACGATTCGTTGGATCCCCTCCCACTCCGGGGGAAACAGGCCAAGCTGAAAACGGGCGTCGAGGTACTTCGCGATGACCTGCGAGTTCTCATCCGTCTCGAATACTACCGAACGTCCATCTTTGATCACGGGCACCTGGTAGTAGCGTTGGCGGGTCATCCTCCAGATCAGAGATCGGTCCGAGGGTGGAATGTTTGTGATCTGGTGCGGGGCGCCGCCAAATTCGAGAATGCGCCGGGTCACGAGGCAGTACGGACTCCACTCAAACTGCACCAGCTCGATCATGATGGTCTTATCCCTTGATCCCTGGGCTGGCCCGGACTCTCGTTCGAGCGTTACTGCCTGGCAAAAACGTGTCCGTGAACACGGTCGCAATCTAGGGAGCGTGGCCGGGGCTGACAAGGGGATTTCCCCAACCGCGTGGCCCGAGACTTTCCCCGCGCCGCCCGTGTCGGCTGGTGGATCGTTTTAATGGACGCCCTGGTGGCAAGGCAGGAAAGCCACGCCTTGGGGAGAGTAACTGGTGCTGGAGGATCGGCTCCCAGAACGAAAGCCGGCTTGCGTCTGCAAGCCGGCTTTCGAGAAACGGTTGATCAATTTGGCGCCGCTCTGCCCGATTTAGCGCACGCGCCGACGCAAACCGATCAGGGACATCACGGCGGCGCTTAGGCCCAAGGCCATCGTCCCCGGCTCGGGCACCGGCACCATCCGGAAGTTGTCCAAGTAGATCGTCTGCGCTGCGGTTCCCATGGAGCTGACGGCCAAGCTTTCCAGTGTGCCCCAATCGCCGGCGAGCACGCCGTTGCCGGTGAAGGCGAAGGTGGGGTCGGCCTTGAGATTGAATGTCAGCGTCTGCCAGGAACCCGCCGTCACGAGGACGCCACCAGGCGCGGTTCCAGCGCTGGCGGACGCTCGCTCCGCTCCCACCCATTCGATCGAGCCGCTGGCCCCACCGTTGGCGCCCACCGGCCCGGCCACGTCGGCATCCTCACGCACGCCCACCGCGACCCGGATGTCGTTCAAGCTGAAAATGTCGAACTGCAGCATCTGGTTCAGGTCGAGGACCGGGTTCGGCAGGCCCGCAGCGTTGAAGGTTGTCAGGCGAACCCATCGCGTTGTCGCGTCGTCCACGAAGGCAAAGTCGAACGCTCCCACTTTGGAGGCGTTGGCATCAAAGCCTTCGACCACTCGCATGGCATTGGGTGTGGTGGCGAGGTTTCCGGACGTAGAACCGGAAAAGCGCGGGGCGCGGAAGCTGTATTCAGCCCCCGTGGTGGCGGCCTCGAAGTCGTTGAACAATTGCGCCGGCGCCTCGAAGGACGTCACGGCCAAGGGAACCAGAACCAGTGGGATTAGCGTTGCTCGTTTCATAAGTGGCTCAGGGTGTTTCCTTCTGAAGGGAACGGCCGCATTCCTAGCCAATTTGCCGGGCGAAGTCAAGGTTGTCGTCGGGTTCCGCTGTGGATTGAAAGCGCGGTCGCCAAAGCACGGGGGGCTCGAACTCCCATTCGGCGCGGGGAGCGAGCCAGCATCGCGCAGCGGCCGCTTGGAACATCGGCGCTCCTGGCAGCCCATTCGGATCACAGTCAGTCCCGGGGTGCCGCGCGGTTGGGATCGGCCATTCGCTCCGTGCGAACGGCTTTATCGCGGCGCAAACAAGCACCACCCTGCATTGGACTTGGCAGCACCCGTAAGTCCTTCTCCCCGCTTTGTGACGTGGACAGGCGCGCCAGGGATCGGGCATGGTTGAGCGTCAGATGAGCGCCGAGCATGCCCACCGACTGGCCAATCGCATTCTGCTGGGGTTGGGAGTCGGAGTGACGCTGGGAGCGTTGACCCTCGCGTTGGGAAACCGAAACCCCGAGCTGCTGGCCCACACGCGGGCTTTCTCGACGGCCGTGCTCGACCCGTTGGGCCGCGTCTTTCTGCACCTGTTGTTCTTCGTGGTCGTGCCCCTGATTTTTGCCTCGCTGGCCCTGGGCATCGTGCAACTGGGCTCGCTGGATCGTCTTGGTCCGCTGGCAGTGCGCACCGCCGTGCTGTTTACCTTCAACATGGCCATCGGGGTGGGCATTGGGTTGGTGGCCATGGGGGTTGTTCGGCCGGGGGACACCTTGGCGCCCGAAATCAAGGCGCAGTTGCTGGCCGAGCACGGCGGAGGCGCGGCACGGATATTGGACGCCCGCTCTTCCGAAGCGGCCATCACGTTCTCGATGCTGGTGGACATGTTTTTTCCGCGGAACCTTGCCCGGGCCGTGGTGGATTTTCAGGTCCTGCCCCTGATCACGTTCGCCCTCCTGGTGGGTGTGGCCGGAACGCAACTCAAGGATTCACAACGTCGAAAATTGCAGGAAGGGCTCGAGATGGTGACGACCTTGATGACGCATCTGGTGCATTACGCGCTGCAGTTGGCGCCTCTGGCCGTGCCGGCCATGATCTTCAGCGTGGTGGTGCGGCTCGGCCACGACGTGCTGGTGGCGCTGGCCGCATTTGCAGCGGTTTGCCTGGGAGCAATGGCGATCCATCTGTTTGGCACGATGTCGCTTTGCCTGCGCTTGTTGACGCGCCGGCGGCCACTGCAGTTTTTCCGGGACATTCGCACTGTTCTCGTGACCGCGTTCTCGACCAGTTCGAGCAATGCCACGCTGCCGACCAGCATGCAGGTCGGCCGCGAGCAACTGGGGCTGTCGCCGGGCACGGTCGGCTTTGTGCTGCCGCTGGGCGCGACGATGAACATGAGCGGGACGGCGCTCTACGAGGGGTGTGTGGTGTTGTTCGTCGCTCAGGTGTATGGCGTCCCGCTTGGGGTGGGAAGCCAGGTCACGCTGCTGGTGCTGGCGGTGTTGAGCGCTGTGGCGGTGGCCGGCATTCCAGGCGCCTCGCTGCCCTTGATCGCGGGTTTGCTGACGACGTTTCAGGTCCCGGCCGAAGGCATCGCCTTGGTGCTGGGGCTCGATCGATTGCTCGACATGGCGCGGACGGCCCTGAACGTCGGCGCCGATCTGGTGGTGGCGGCCGTGGTGGACGAGCGCGTTGTCGCAGAGGCGGCAGGGGCAAGCCCGCCGGCGGACTCGTCTTCCGGTTGAAGGTTCAGTGCGGGAAGCCCCAGGCCGGTGGGAGGGTGTCGAAGCCCGGTTTCCGCGGGAGGAGCCGGTTCTTCACCTTGGGGGCGGTGGGACGAACGGGAGATCGTGCTTTCCCCGGTCTGCTCCAAAGTAGGGCTTCGAATGGCTCGGTCGTTTGCAGGCGCGTATGGAACAGGCGCACGTATGAAGACCTGTTTCCACTCTACGGTTGCCGCCCTTCTGGCGGCGGTGACTCTCCTTCCTGCTCAGTGTGTTGTGGCCCAAGATGCCGGTACGCCACCGACCGGCCGACTGGGGGATCGCGTGTGGTTCGATGCAGATCGGGATGGGTTGCAAGACGAGGACGAGCCGGGAATGGCGGGCGTGGTGGTCGAACTCCAGGACTGCGACGGCAACGTGCTCGACACCGCCATCACGTCGGCGACCGGCCACTTTCTGTTTGAGGACCTGCCGGCCGGGGCGTATTGCCTGCGGGTGGTCCGCCCGGTCGGCTACGCATTTACGGAAAAGCACGTGGGGGGGGCGGGTGAACTGGACAGCGACGTGAACGCGTTGGGTGGAACCAGTTGCTATCAGTTTGTCACGCCGCCGGACGATTTGTCGCTGGATGCCGGGCTGGTGTTGCTCTGCTCGATCTCCGGCCACGCGTGGTACGACAGGAACGGCAACGGTTATCGGGAGCCAAAGGACGCTTTTTTGGCGGGGGTCGTGGTGAACCTGTTGGCATGCGATGGCACGGTGCTGGCAGAGGCGATCACCGGACCGGATGGGAGGTATCGCTTCGATGATCTGGAGCCGGGTGCCTACCAGATCGGGATGGTGCCGATGCGGGGGCTGGCCCTGACTCGTGCTCGGATTGGTGCCGAGACTCGGGACAGCGACGTTTGGCCCGCTTCGGCTCGGAGTGATTGTGTGGTGCTCGGTTTTGGGCAGCCGCATGCCGAGCTCCATGTGGGTATTCGCTCTGGCTACGGTTGCATTTCATTTACGCAGGAAGACTGGGGCGCGCTTCCGGGCGAGTCGCATCCGGCCGCCCTGCTAACGAATTGCTTTGCGCGGTTCTACAAGCGGGGCCTACGAATCGGGATCGGCCATGGGTTGACGTTTACCTCCGCGCAGGCCGTCCAGGATTTCCTTCCCGCTGCCGGGGCGCCGGGGGTGTTGGTGGGGGACCAGACCGATCCGCTGATTTCGGAAGCCGGAGAGCTGGCGGGTAACCTCTTGGCGCTAAAGCTGAATGTCGATTTCGCGCTGCGGAAGCAAACGGGCCGGAACATTCTCGGACTGAAAATCGAGCCCGGGCATCCCTTGGCTGGCCAACGGGTGGCGCGGTTACTGGCGCTTGCCCACAAGGTCGTGGGCGGCCGGATGGATGTGCTCCCACCGGGCGTGAGTCTCGAGGACTTGAACGACACGCTGGCCCGGATCAACCGGAACTTCCGCTGCGGCGAGCACGATCTCGGATTTTTGGGACGGTAGCCAAACTGGGGATCGCAGCGGAGAACGCAAGCGGGGCCGCAGCATTCGGCGGGGGTGCTGCGGCCCTTGGCTTGATGGCACGAAGGCTGGTGCCTAGAAGTAACGGACGTAAGATTTGGCTTTGAGGCGCTCGATCCATTTCTTGCGCAGGCGCTCGTGCTCCTGGACGAGCAGGTCCCGGTCGATCTGATCCCGGACTTCTTCGAGCGGGCGCGTGTGGGCGTGGCGGTGGTCCTCCGCCATCATGAGATAGACTTCCTGGGCTGGCGGAAGGTCTTTGGGCGCGGCATTCTTTCGCTCCTCCACGAAAACATCTCGGCTCGTGTATTTGCGGGCCGAGGTTATTTGTCCGTCCGCCGCATACAGGCTGATCCAATAGGAATCGTCCGCTTCCCTGGACAGGGCCACCACAGGGCTCGGCTGGTCGAGCGTCAGCGAAAAGGCAACGTCGGAAAGCCCCTTGTTCAACTTGGATCGCTCGATCCAGCCCCAGTCGCCGCCGTCCCGCCGTTCGCGACCTTCGGAATAGATCGAGGCCATCTCCGCGAAGGGCGCGCCTGCCCCGATTTGAGCCAGGATCTCCTGGGCCAGGGCGCGCATGTCTTCGGCGGAGTCCGCACTGGAGCGGTTCAGCACGATCATGCGCAGTTTGATTTGCTCCCCGACCCGGTATAGCGCCTGATTCGTCTGATAGTACTGTTCGATCTTGGTCGGGGAGACGATGAGAGCCGTGCTGATGTTGCGCTGGCGCATCCAGTTGAAAACAATATCCTCGTGGATCTCCTGGCGCAGGGTCTCCAAGGTCTTGCCCTGGGCTTGGAGAGTGCGGATCATCAGGGCTCGATCCCCGTGAAACATGCGCCGGATGCGATCCCGGATCTCCTCCTCCACGACACTTTCCGGGAGGACGCCCCCTTGGGACTTGAAATCGTCCAAGACCAACTGGCGCTCCACCAATTGTTCGAGCCCTTCTTCGAGCACCTTTCTTCGCTTCTGCTCCATGAGCTCGGGTTGGAATCGGTAGGTGCTGCGGATGGCCTCCAGTTGAGAGGCGGTGAGGCGCTCGACATCCTGGTAGGTAATGACGGACTCGTTGACAATGGCCATGAGACCATTTTTGAGCTGCGGTTGCGCCGCCAATTCCGCTGCGCCCGGGAGCCAAAGGGCTGCCACCATGATCGCTCGTCTCATGCGCGGAGAATCGTATCCGGCGAATCCATGGGGTCAACGGGCAAAACCGATCACCCTCCTGACTTGGGAGCCGTCTTCGGTGCGAGTTACACGCCGGTTCCGGCTCAAGCCTTTTCCTCGATCAGCTCTCGCCGGCCGCCACTGAGAAGGTTCTCGACGAAATTGGTCGAGTAGGTACCGCGGCGGAAGTTGGGATCTTGCAAGATCGCCTGCTCGAAGGGAATGGTCGTTCGGATGCCCGTGATCATGTACTCGCTCAACGCGCGGCTCATGCGGTCCATGGCCTCCCGGCGATCCCGACCGTAGGTGATGAGCTTGCCGATCATGGAATCGTAGTAGGGCGGGATGGTGTAGCCGGCGTAGGCATGGCTGTCCACGCGGACACCGCGCCCGCCAGGCTGATAATACATTTCGATCCGCCCTGGAGAAGGTCGGAAATCGTCGAAGGGATCCTCCGCGTTGATTCGGCACTCGATGGCGTGGCCGCGGAAATGGATGTCCTTTTCGGACAGCTTCAGCGGTTCGCCCATGGCAATCAGAATCTGCTGCTTGACCAGATCGACGCCCGTGACCTCCTCGGTAATGGGGTGCTCGACTTGGATACGCTTGTTGACCTCAAGAAAATAGAAGTTCCCGGTGTCGTCCACGATGAACTCCACGGTGCCGGCGTTCGAGTAATGAGCTTCCTGGGCGATGCGCACTGCGGCACGCCCCATTTTCTCGCGCAACTTTTTGAATTTGTTCTCGATGAGCGGAGAGGGCGTTTCCTCCACAACCTTCTGGTTTCGGCGTTGAATGGAGCAGTCGCGCTCGCCGAGGTGGATGATGTTGCCGCGGGAGTCGCCGAGGATCTGGAATTCAATGTGATGAGGATTCTCAATGAACTTCTCGATGTAAACGCCTGAATTCCCAAAGGCCTTTTCAGCTTCCGATCGGGCAGTGTGGTAGCCCTTGACCAACGAAACGTCATTGTGGGCAACGCGCATGCCGCGCCCCCCACCCCCGGCCACAGCCTTGATCATCACCGGGTAGCCGATTCGCCGGGCCACAGCCAAGGCATCCTGCTCCCGCTCGACCAATCCGTCCGAGCCCGGAGGCGTTGGTACTCCGGCCTTCTTGGCTAAGGCCCGGCTTATGGCCTTGTCCTCCAGTGCATTCATGGCCCGGGAACTCGGGCCGATGAACCGGATGTTGCAGCTTTCACAGACGTCGGCAAAGTGGGCATTCTCGGAGAGAAACCCATAGCCAGGGTGGATGGCGTCCACGTCGGTGATCTCCGCCGCGCTGACGATGCGATCAATGCGCAGGTAGCTCTCGCTGCTTGGTCCTTTACCGATGCAGATCGCCTCGTCGGCGAGTTGCACATGCATTGAGTTCGCATCGGCCTCGGAATAGACGGCGACCGTTTTGATGTTCAAGTCGCGACTGGCGCGGATGATTCGAACGGCGATTTCCCCGCGATTGGCGACCAAGATTTTCTCGAACATGGAATGGGACGGTTGCCGTCAAGTCGGGCGGATTCGAAACATTGGCTGGCCGAATTCCACCGGCTTGGCATTCTCAACCAAGACCTCCGTCACCACTCCCTTTACCTCGGCCTTGATCTCGTTCATCACCTTCATCGCTTCGATGATGCAGACAACCGTGTCCGGGTTGACTTGGCTCCCAACATCCACATAAGCAGCAGCTTCCGGAGACGGCGAGCGATAGAACGTGCCGATCATGGGAGATTTGATTTCCACTTCCGTAGAAGCCGGGGCCGATGCGACTGGGGCGGGAATTGTCGTCGGTGCTGTGGCAATGGATCCGCTCGGAGGCAGCGTGGGTAGAGCGCCGACGGCGTCTTCAGCGGCGGGTAGTGTCGAGAACCCCCGCTTCAACCGGATCTTGAATGCCTCGCGCTCCAATTCGAACTCCGAGATGGAGTTCTTCTTCATCAGGTCAATAATGGCCTTGATGTCCTTCAGATCCACAGTTTCCCTCCCGCATGTATCCGCAGAACGAAGTCAGTGAAAGTGTTCATCATCTAAGCAAAAAAGCAGTGACCGTTGCGCGACACTGCTTGAGCCGTTTTGTAATTGCGGGTGCGAAGGTAGAAAGGGCCTTTTTGAGCGTCAAGAAGTAAAATCCGGACTGACTTCCTCAAAAGCAGCCCAATCAAAAACGCGTCAAAAATCAACCTATTAGCCAGATTCTAACATTTGTTAATGTTAACGGCCGCCTCCAAGCCAAGAATGTACGAAGTTGCTCCAAACCCTGCGATTTGGCCTTTGCACACCGCTGCCAGCAACGATCGATGCCGGAACTCTTCCCGAGCATGTATGTTGGACAGGTGAATCTCGATGGCAGGAATACCCACGGCACTTAGGGCATCGCGCAGAGCCACGCTGGTATGAGTGTAAGCGGCGGCATTGATGACAATGGCATCGAACCGACCCTTGGCTTGTTGAATCCAAGTTACCAACTCCCCTTCCGAGTTGCTTTGCCGGAACTCGATCTCGACGTTCAACACGGCCGCCCGCTCGCGTACACGGCGCTCGATTTCTTCCAAGGTGAGCTTTCCGTACGTATCCGGCTCCCGTTGCCCCAACAAGTTGAGGTTCGGACCGTTAAGAAAGAGGACATGCATACCGGTGCCGGAGGGTAGGTGGGGCTGTCGGGCTTGTCGATAGCATTCCCGGCGGCCGACGCCCCGAACAGGCGGTGGCATTATCGCCCGAGCGCAGACAAACGCGCTGGTCAAGCCATCGTCGCCCCGGTTCGCCAGCGCGGAACAACCAAAACTATCACAGCAAGTGGATCAACCAATGGGGCTTGCCACTCTGATGGTGGCCTCGGAGGGTCAATGGCTCAACGCGAGGACGGCCCAACTCGTGGCGGCCGCGGAAATCCAAGCATCGCGCCCGTGAGGGAATCCACTATCCATCGTCGGCTGGAACGGAAACGCGCGCCGGCGCACATGCCACGTTCCGTCGGATAGTTGCGTTTGGAGGAGAAAGCGCACCCCTCGCTCAACGGCCGGCTCCGACAATTCCAGTCTGCCAGCGGTCCGGAGGGCGTAAACGGCTTGGGCCGTCGCGTAGGCGTCGCTATTCAAGTCGGGCACCTGTGCCCAACCGCCATCCGCGCGCTGTTCCGCGACGAGGGCTTGGGCGAGTGGTTGGAGTTTCGCCGCCGGCTCGCCGGCCCAAGCGAGGCCCAGGAGCTGATAAATGCGGCCCTCGTTGTTGCGCGGCCGGGTCTTCCAGAGCCAGCGACGCGCGCGGTCCACTCGTGTGGCGAACTCCACCTTGCGCCCGGCCAGCGGGTAGTTTTGCAGCCCGTAAACCGCAAGCGCCGTGGCGCCGATGTCACCCGTCTGCAACGGCGGCCGAGGCAGGTTGTTGTACCACTGACCTTCCGGGCCCTGAATCGCCGCCAGATGGTGAACCCACCGGCGAGTCGCCCCGTCAGGTGGCAATTTCGCAACTGCGTAGCCGAAGAGCTCGTATCCCTTGGTGAAAGCCGCATCCGGATGGAACAGCGCCTGCCAATCTACCTCCGGATCCCTGATTTCGCCCTCCCCCACCAAGGCAATGAGGCGTTGCTGGCTCTCGGCATCGAACCGAATACCGTTTTGACCCGCCCGCGCCACGGCCGCCATCGGCAGATACTGCTGGTGGCACGACGTGCAGTCCTGGCGGCTGGCGTGGCGCAGGAACGATTCCTTGGATCGGAGGGCCGTCGCCTGCAGGGGCGGCACAGCGTTCGCCATGGCTTCGCGCAGCGCGGCGGCGTTCAGCGGGTCGGATAGTGTGCGCGGGGGTGGCGCTTTGCTGGATGCCCGGTCGGGCATCGTGTTGGTGGCACCCCGGCTGACGAGGAGGCTCACGAGCGGCGTTTCGCCGCGCCGGCTCGCCAGCATCAGCGGGGTCTGCGGGATTCCGAGGAAGGCGTCCACGTTCCGGCCGCCCGGGCGATTGGGATCGGCTCCGCGCTCCAGAAGCAGTTTTACCAGTCGCGGGTCTCGCTCTTCGGAAGAAGCCGCCCAGTGCAAGGCCGTGTAATCATCGACCGGCCCCGCTTGGTCGATTCGCGCGCCTCGTTCCAGCAAGAAACGGGCGGCGTTCAGTCGATCCGCCCAAGCTGCTTGGGCCAATGCCGTGCCCAAGCCGGTGACGGCATTGACGTTTGCGCCCGCCTCGACGAGCAGCCGCAACATGGCGACGTTACCGCGAAAGGCTGCCCACATCAAAGCGCTTCGGCCGCCCCCAAAAAGAAAGCCCTGCTCGTCCGGTGTGGGCAGGGCATTGACCTCGGCTCCATGCTTGAGCAACAGCCTGGCGCTCGACAGATCGCCCCCGGCCGCGGCCGCCATCAAGGCCGTGGCGCCGGCGTTATTCGTTGCTTTGGCATCCGCTCCATGCGCCAGGAGCAATTCCACGGTCCGGTGCGAATCGGCTGGCCGGGCCGCCAGCAACAACGCGGTGTTGCCCATTCTCGAGCGCACATTTACGTCCGCGCCGCGTTCCACCAGCAGGCGGGTCTTGTCAAAATCAGTGGCCGCACGCATCAAAGCCGTGGCACCGGCCTCGTTGGTGGCGTTCACGGCGGC
>DATLZF010000754.1:0-4682 GCA_035574135.1 Candidatus Methylomirabilota bacterium | reverse complement strand
AAGGGCGGCGATTATGATCTGCTGGCCGAGGGCAACGAGCGGTTCGTGAAGAAGACGAAGAAGATCCGTGACCACGCCCGCCAGCTCGGCATTTATCTCTGCCACGAAATCCACCCCGGCACCGCCGCCGCCTGCGCCGATGATTTCAACCTGCTCGTCCGGATCTGCGACGGGGACAAGGCGCTCGGCGTCAATGCCGATCCCTCGCATTGTTGGGAGGGGGAAGACTGGGAGACCCGGTTCCGCAAGGTGGCGGATCGGGTTTACGCCTGCCACGTCAAGAACTTCGTCGTCCGCCCTGGTGTGCCGCTGCGCAAGATGGAGCCGGACTGGCCGGGCCGGGCCATGCAGTTTACCGACCTGCCTTCGGGCGACCTGAACCTGTGTCGCTACGTCGAGATGCTGATTCACATTGGCTATCCGCGGCGCTACTGCGAAATCATGGGCACGAAGACCGCCCCGCTCATTGTCGAGGCGGAAAGTGCCTACCGGGATCTGGACGCCACCAGCGCCAACGGCATCGCCTATGTGCGCGATCATTTGTGCTTTCCGGTGGCGGCCGGTTCCTTCGAGGAGGGCATGGGCGCCTGAGCGCACCGGCCCTTTTGCCACTCTCGACAAGGTTCGCAGCCTGCTCGTAAGCTGGCCGGGATGTCGTCTGTCCATCAGCCCCTGATCATCGCCGGGCGAGAGTTCTCTTCCCGTCTTCTGGTCGGCACGGGAAAGTTCTCCGCCCCCGAGGTGATGCGGGACGCCTTGGCGGCCAGCGGGACCCAGATTGTCACCGTCGCCTTGCGCCGTGCCGATCTGAGCGGGAAGAAGGATCCCTTCGCCAACATCCTCGAGTTTATCGACCCGGAGCGTTATCTCATTCTGCCCAACACCAGTGGAGCCATGAACGCCGGGGAGGCCGTGCGCCTGGCGCGCCTGGCCGCGGCGGCCGGGCTGCCCAAGTGGGTAAAGCTGGAAATCCATCCCGACCCGCGCTACCTGCTTCCCGACCCGGTGGAAACGCTCCGGGCTGCCGAGACGCTCGTGCAGGAGGGCTTCACCGTGCTGCCCTACATCAATGCGGATCCGGTGCTGGCCCGCCGCCTGCAGGATGTGGGCACGGCCACCGTGATGCCGCTGGGCTCGCCCATCGGCTCGAACCGCGGCCTTCAGACCCGGGATCAACTGCGGATCATCCTCGAACAGGCCACCGTGCCGGTGGTGGTGGACGCCGGGTTGGGCGCGCCGAGCCACGCCGCCGAGGCGATGGAACTGGGCGCGGACGCCGTGCTGGTCAACACCGCCATCGCGGTGGCGGCCGATCCGTGCCGGATGGCCGTGGCTTTTAGAATGGCCGTCGAGGCCGGGCGCAGCGCCTTCGAGATCGGGCTGGCCGAAGCCCGGGCTCAGGCCAGCGCGACCAGCCCTCTGACCGCATTTCTGAACTGAAGTGAAGCAGCCGCCGGCCCATCCCGGTCCCCGCCTTGCTTTGTGGGCGGGGGAAGCGGCCGACGCCACGTCCCCCGCGTAGGTGCCGCAGGAGCTCCCGCAGTCGGCCAACCGCAAGGGGCGGATTCAAACCGGTCCCGCATGCGGGTGTTGGGCGTGGATGATGAGAACAGCAGCTAAACGCGGGGCCGGAAATAGGCGATCGTTTGCTTCAGGCCCTCCTCCAGCCCGACCTTGGGCTCCCACTTCAGCCACTTCCGCGCCCGCGTGATGTCGGGTTGCCGCTGCTTCGGGTCGTCCTGGGGCAGCGGTTTGAAGACGATGCGGCTTCGCGAGCCGGTGGCACGGATGATTTCCTCCGCGAATTCGAGCATGGTCATCTCGCGCGGATTGCCGAGGTTCACCGGCTCGCTGTGGGAACTCATCATGAGTCGGTAAATGCCCTCGATCAGGTCGGAGCAGAAGCAGAAGCTGCGCGTCTGGCATCCGTCGCCAAAAACGGTGAGCGGCCGGCCCTTGAGGGCCTGGCTGATGAAGGCGGGCACCACCCGGCCGTCGTTCAATCTCATGCGCGGTCCGTAGGTGTTGAAGATGCGCACAATGCGCGTCTCGACCCCGTGCTCACGGTGGTAGGCCATGGTCAGCGCCTCGGCAAAGCGCTTGGATTCGTCGTAGCAGCCGCGCGGGCCTATCGGATTCACGTTCCCCCAGTAGTCCTCCGTCTGGGGATGCACGAGGGGATCGCCGTAGATTTCCGACGTCGAGGCGAGGAGGAAGCGGGCTTTCTTGTGTTTGGCCAGGCCCAGCGCCTTGTGCGTGCCGAGCGAACCCACCTTGAGGGTCTGGATGGGCAGTTCGAGATAGTCAATCGGACTGGCGGGCGAAGCGAAGTGCCACACGTAATCCACCGGTTCGTTCAGGAAGATGAACTCGGTGACATCCTGTTGGATAAACCGGAAGTCCGGATGGCCGGCGAGGTGGTCGATGTTTTCGACCGTGCCGGTGACGAAGTTGTCGAAAACGACGACGCGGTGGCCGCGCGCGAGGAGAAGATCGACCAGGTGCGATCCGAGGAAGCCGGCGCCTCCGGTGACGACGGAAACGGGTTTGGAACGGGAAGGTTTGCGGTTCAGCTTGCGCGACGACATGGCCCGTAGATACAGGCGGCACCGGGCCGCGCGCAACGCTGGAATGGGAGGCGCCTCAACTGGCGAAGATCTTGTCCATGCGGGTGGACAGATCTTTCAGTCCCTCGAGTGTGCCGCCCCCGCCTTGCTCGGCGATGCCCCAACCGGTGTAGCCGACCTCGTCCAGCGCCTTCATGATGCCGGCCCAGTTGTTGGCGCCCTCGAGGAACTTCGCGTTGAAGCCGGCCCATTTGCCGGCCTTCATGGCAAGGTCGCGACTGTACTCCTTGATGTGCAGGCGCGCGATGCGGGGCCCCAGCTTTTTGATCCAATCAATGGGATCGCCGTACCAGATGATGTTGCCCACGTCGAAGTGCCACTTGACCCACGGACTGTTGATCTCGTCGAGGTAGCGCACGGCCTCGTCCTCGCGGGTGATGAAGTCGTTCCAGACGTTCTCGATGGCGATGACGACCTGCAGTTCTTCGGCCAGCGGGATGACTTTACGGATCTCGACAATGGAGCGCTGCCAGCACTCCTCGTAGCTGACGCCGTCCCGGGCCACGCCGGGGACGAGCAGTACGGAACCGGCGCCGTAGCGTTTGGCGTCGCGCAGGGAGATGCGCAGTCCTTCGAGCCCGGCCTCGCGCACGGCCGGCACCGGCGACGAGAGCGGCTTGGCCCAATGCGTGTGGCAGCAGACGCTGGCGGCCTGGAGACCGGTGGCTTCGAGGGCCCGCATCACTTCGTCCTGGTCCATGCCGCCATTGGGCTCGACACCTTCGAAGCCGGCCTCCTTCACCAGCTTCATCTTTTCCAGCACGGATCCTTTGACGCCGACGGTGCCCCACATGATGGCCTTCTTGAGGGCGCGCTTCTTCTTCGGCGCGTCCGCCGCGAGGACCGTCCAGCTCAAACCGGCGGCCAGAGCCGCGCCGGTGAGTTGGAGGAAGTTGCGACGAGGCAGGCTCGGTTTCATGGATGGATCCTCGGTTCGGGGTTCAGATGAACTTGGTGCGGCCGGGCATGGCCACTTTCACCGGGGGAGCGGGAGTGTCGAGGGTGAGGGGGTCGGGCACCAGTTGTTCCTGGGAATTGAGCGCCTGCTCGTAGGCGATCTCCTGACCCGTGTAGGCGGACATGCGGCCCATGATCGCGACCATCGTGCTGCGAGCCATGCGGTCGCCGTCGTTGATGGGTCGGCCGTCGCGCAGGCTCTGGAAGAAGACCTCGTGTTCGTGCACGTACATGTCCTTCTTGTCCCCGCGCCAGCGCCAGACGACCTCGCCGTCGAGGTTTTTGATGTGATTGCCGGGCGGCTGGAAGCCCCGCTCGTGCGCGGTGCCCTTGGATCCGTAGAAGGTCGCCGAGTTGTCATTGGCGCAATTGGGCTGCTGCCGGCAGAAGAGGAAGCCGCGCGTGCCGCCGGCGTATTCGTAAACGATCTCGAAATGGTCGTAGATGTCCCCCTGCTCGGGTGGGCGCGTCTGCCGACCGCCGTGGGCGATGCATTTCACGGGCGCGATGTCGCCCATGGCCCATTGCATCCAATCGACCGCGTGGACGGCCTGCTCGACGAGGAAATCGCCCGACAGCCAGGTGTGGAAGTACCAACTGCGGATTTGCTGTTCGATGGGCGAAGCGCCGGGGCGGGTGTTGATGCGTCCGACCAGGCCGGTGTTGTAGGTGGCGTAGATGGCCTGGATCTTGCCGATGTCGCCGGCGAGGACCTTCGCAAAAAGCGCCTGCTCGGGCAGGCTGTAGCGCCAGCAGAAGCCGGCGCACACGCCCAGCTTTTTCTGCTTCGCTTTCTCAACGCTGGCAATGATGGAGCGCACTCCGGGAGCGTCCGTGGCCATCGGTTTTTCCACGAACATGTGTTTGCCCGCCTCAACCGCCGCCGCCATGTGCCGGGGGCGAAAGGCTGGCGGAGTGGCCAGCAACACCACGTCCACGCCGCTTTCGATCACGCCCTTGTAGGCGTCCAAACCGGCGTAGATGTGCTTCTTCTCCACGTTCACGCGCGCCGCGTGGTCGCCGCCGCTCTTGACGCTTTCGACGCAGCGCGCTGCCGTCTTTTCGTCGAGATCGCCCACGGCCGTCAGCACCGTGTTC
>DATLZF010000753.1:0-4215 GCA_035574135.1 Candidatus Methylomirabilota bacterium | reverse complement strand
CTTTTGATGGAGCCAGTGGCGGTCGGTCTTCATGCGATAGAGTTCAAAGTAGGTGCTATGCACGCCGGGAGGATGGCAAGATTTGCGCGCCGCGGCTGCGCCTCCTCCGGAGGAGGCGCAGCAGCTCATCCTTGCGGCGGGTGCTCAACACCTTGAGCTTCACCACAGGGGGGTCACGATCTACCCAGCCTTTCCCAGCGCGGGGGGAGAATAACCTTGGCCTGCCGGGAAATTACGTGTAGGTAGCATCCCCAATCATCGCATGGCTCATCAAACTCCATCCCCGGCTTCGTCCCCGTCCTCGTCCGCCACGGCCAGACCGTGGTGGCGCGCGTTGAACGGGTATCATTGGTTCGTCTTTGCCATGGCCTCGCTGGCGTGGATGTTCGACTGCCTGGATCAGCAACTTTTCATCCTCTCGCGCAATGCGGCGATGTCGAACCTGCTGCCGCCCGGCATGGACCCGAACGAATACGGCGGTTACGCCACGGCCGTCTTCGTCGCCGGTTGGGCCACGGGCGGGCTCATCTTCGGCTCGCTGGGCGATCGCTTCGGTCGGGCGCGCATGCTCACGGTGACGGTGTTGATGTATTCGGTGTTCACGGGGCTGTCGGCCTTGTCGAAGGGTTGGGTGGATTTCGCGATCTACCGGTTCGTGACCGGGCTGGGCGTGGGCGGAGTGTTCGGACTGGCCGTGGCGCTGATCGCGGACGCTTTGCCGGACCAGGCGCGCACGGGGGCGCTGGGCACGTTGCAGGCGCTCTCGGCGGTCGGCAACGTAACGGCGGGGTTGATTAGCATGTGGGTGGGCGGGCTGGTGGCGAGCAAGGCCATCTCGCCCGCCTGGTCGTGGAAGCTGATGTTCCTCATCGGTGCGCTGCCGGCCTTTCTCTGCGTCTTCATTCAGATCCGGCTCAAGGAACCGGAAAAGTGGGTGAAGGCCCGCGAGGCGGGCCGCCGGACGGGTGTGGCCTTCGGTTCCTACCGTTCGTTGTTCGGCGAGGCGCGGTGGCGGCATTCGGCGCTGCTGGGCATGTTGCTCTGCGTGGCCGGAGTGATCGGCCTGTGGGGGATCGGCTTCTTCAGCCCCGAGCTGGTCGGCCCGGTCATCGAGCGTTCGCTGCGGGATCAGAACCTGCCGCCCGAGAAGATCGCCGGCGCCAAGGGCATCTGGATCGGGATCAACTCGATCGTGTTCAACATCGGCGCGTTCGTGGGCATGCTGCTCATGACAAAGCTGGCCCAGACGGTGGGGCGGCGGCCGGCGTTCGCCATCGCGTTCCTCTGCGCGCTGGTGGCGACGGTGGGCTTCTTCCGGTTGTTCAACGGCCGGGGCGACATCTGGATGAGCGCGATCATGGGGGCGTGCCAGTTGGCCTTGTTCGCCGGGTTCGCCATTTACCTGCCGGAGCTGTTCCCGACGCGGCTGCGGAGCACGGGTACCAGCTTTTGCTACAACGTGGGCCGGTTCCTCGCCGCCAGTGGCCCGTTCACGCTGGGTAAGCTGCAGGCGGCGTTGAAAGCCGGCGCCACGACGCCCGAGGCGAAGATCGAGGCCTTCCGCAACGCCGCCACCTTCATGAGCGGCATCTTCCTCATCGGCCTTGTCGCCCTGCTCTTCCTGCCGGAAACGAAGGGTCGGCCGCTGCCGGAGGACTGAGCCCGGCTCATTTCGTCAGCAGCGTCACCGTGCCGTCCCAGTCCAGGTCCGGGGTCACGCGAACTCGCGCCTCGGCGATCTGGTCGAGGTAGAAGTGCGACGGTCCGTCCGCGCCCCCCCGCAGGCTCATGACCTCGCGGAGCAGCGCCTCGGCCCCGGACCAGTCCCGCTCGCGATACTTTTCGATCGCCGCCTCGAAGCGGGGGATCCAGCCACGGGCACCCGGCAGGTCCTCGATTCGCCCCAGCACCTCATGGATGACAAAAGGTTTCGTGGTGCCGGCGGCCACAAAGCTGCCCAGCCGCCGGACACAGAACTCATGTCCGAGCTTCTGCCGCGTGGCGTCAGCGATCAAGATCTGCGTCCCGAGGAATTTGTTCAGTCCTTCGAGGCGCGAGGCGAAATTCGTGGTGGCACCGATCACCGTGTAATCGAAGCGAAACTTCGAGCCCAGGTTGCCGGCCAGGCCCGGGCCGGTGTTGATGCCGATGCGGGTGCGCAATCGGCGGCCGGCGATGTCGCGCCGGCCTGACTCGATGATGCCGAGGGCCGCCTTCACGGCCCGCTCGGCCTGCCGCTCGTCCGCCAGCGGGGCGCCCCAGACGGCCATGACGGCGTCACCGATGTATTTGATGATGGCGCCCTCCTGTTCGAGGATGTGTTCCGTGCTGCGGGTGAAGTATTCGATGAGGATCTGGGAGACCTCGGGCGGCTTCAAATCCTCGGCCAGGGCCGAAAAGCCTTCCAGGTCGGTGAACATGATGGTGGCCTGGACCACCCTGCCCCCCGGGGTGAGTTCCATGTCGCTCTCGGCGATGCGGTCGGCGAGGTGGGGGGAAAGGTAGGCGGAGAACGCCTGGCGCAGGCGGCGGCGGCGGGCCGACTCGAGACCGTATTGCCAGCCGATGGAACAGACGAGAGCCGTCGGCGCTTGCATCGCCACCGGCACCAGCCAATTCCACCAGAGCCGCAGGGTGGAGTGCAGGTACAGGCTGGCCAGAGTGAGGCCCACCACGGCCATCCCGGCCACCCACGCCGCGTGCAACGGCCGCAGCCACATCAGGCCGGCACCGAGCCCGAGTCCCAGCGCAATGATCACGACCAGTTCGATCCCCAGATCCAGACGCTCCAGCCAGTCCTCCCGGATCAGGTTCAGCAGCGTCAGCGTCTGAATCTCGGCGCCGGGCGACCAGGCGCCTCCGAAGCGCGAATGGGGCGTGGCAAACATGTCGCTGGCCAGGCCGGTGGCGCTGGCGGTGTTGCGGGTTCCGATGACCACGATGCGGTCGCGGTAAAACCCGGGCGGGATCATCTGTTCATCGTGCGCGTGGTCGAGGCGGGTTTCGGCCTGCACGAAGGAGCCGGGAGGACCGTAATAGTTCAGCCAGCGCACGCGTTCCTGCCGGTCCTTCGCGCGGGCCACGGGTGCGCCGAGTTGTTCCGCCGCCGCCCAGCCAAGGGAGGGCGCGAGTTCCATACCGGTATGAATACGGCGGACGGCAAAATCGGAATCCTGATGGACATTGGCCAACCCCCAGCCGGCGGCGGCCTCGCGCAACCGGGGTAGCGGCGGCAGCACCTGGTCCACGGGCAGGACCAGTTCGCGAATTTCCGTGGACTGCACGGCTTGGGCGGCCAACACCACGCGGCCGCTGCGCCGCAGAGCCTCGGCCAGGGCCGCGTCCGCGTCCGGATTCGCCGCCGGCGTGTCCACGATGAAATCGAACAACACCAGCCGGGCACCATCGCGCGTCAACCGGTCGATCAGCCGCGCGTGCAAACGTCGGTCCAGCGGGGCATCCAACGGCTGACCCAGCGCCGTACGGGCCGCGTCATCCAGATAAATCATCACGACGTCGGAGGTGGTACCCGAGCGGAAGAGAAACGGCAGATCGTAGCTGAGGCGCTCCAGGGCCCGGCCGGCGGGCAAGAGAACGAGCAGTGCGCCCGCCCCGGCGCACAACGCCGCGCCAATGGCCAGGCCGAGCAGATGTTTCCTCCGCTGTGCGTGCGCCTGCGCCATGCCGGGTTAGAAACTCAAGCGGAGCCGGGCCATCCAAACCCGTTCATGAGGAAACTCGGGATGCGCGTTCAACGGGTTGAGGTGATAATCCTCCCCCGAGGCGTTGAGCAAGCCCAAGGTGACGTCGCCACGCTGCCGGGGAAACCGGTAGCCCAGCAACAGGTTGATCAACGGAAACTCGTCGTCCGGCAACTCGACCTGGCCGCTGCCGGGGGTGTCATGGTCCGTCTCCCAATTGCTCTGCATGAACCAACCGGCCTCGGCCCGCGCGAAGAAGCCGCTGGGATGGCTGTACAGCAGGTTGAAACCGAACTCGTGCAGATCCGACCGCGTGGACTGGCGGGAGCCGCCCACGCTGGACGCCACGTCGGCGTAGCGGATGTCCAGTTCGGCGCGGCTGAATCGGTAGCGGGCGCCCAACGACCATTCGCCGCCGATCAACTGGTTCACCGCCAGCATGGCCGACTGTTCCTGATAATCCAGAAGCTGGGTGGTCTGCGCCGGCTCCCAGCGAATGACGCCGGGCACCTGC
>DATLZF010000752.1:0-9043 GCA_035574135.1 Candidatus Methylomirabilota bacterium | reverse complement strand
GTGGCCGAGGTGCCGTGGGCATTCCGGCCGCTGACCGAGGCCTGGCTCCGTTCTGCCGTCCGCCACTGGACGTGCCCGGCGCACCGGTGGAAATGGAACTGAGACTCACTCCTCCGGCGCCGCCTGCTGCGTCGGCGTCTTGAGCGGATACAGCCCGGGGCAGCAACCGAACGTTTCGTGGAACGTGGCGCTGAAATGGCTCAGGCTGCTGTAGCCGACCTCGAGCGCGGCCTCGGTGACATTGCATTGGCCGGTGCGGAGCAACTCCGCGGCGCGCTCCATGCGCAGTTGCCGCAGGTGGCGCTGGATGGTCAGGCCCGTCTCCTGGGAGAAAAGGCGGCTCAGATAGAACGGACTGCAACCCACCCGCCGGCCCAGTTCCTCGAGTGAGGGCGGTTCGCTGAGGTTTTGACGCAGGATCTCCCGGACTCGCTCCACCCGCTCGCGGGCCACCCGTTGTTGGCGTGTGCAGAACAGTTCTTCGGTCGGCCGAAAGAAGACATGCGTGGCCAGTTCGAGCGCCTTGCATTGAAACCAGACCGTGCGCGCCGGCGTGAAAACGGGCGGATGCCGCAGGCTCTCGACCAGTTGAGCCAGGGATGCCGTCAGCGGCTCCGGGCCGCTCACCTCGGAGGCAACCGCCTCGCCCCGCACCACCGCGCGTACCAGCGGATGCAGGTCGCCATCGGCGGATCGCAGGTGCCCGGCGAGAAAGGAGCGATCGAATTCGACGGTGATGAATCGATGCGGCGTGCCCGGCCGGCGGGTCGCGGCCAGGACCGGCGTCCCTTGATGATAGAAGGCCAGCGAGCGGGGAACGAGCGTGATCTCCCGCCGCCCGTCGCCCAGCGTCGCCTCTCCACTGAGGTTGAGGCAAAGCTCCACGCTGCCGGGGTGAAAGCTGCGCGACCAGTCGAGCGCCTCAACCAGTTCGAATTCGTGCCACTCGAAGCTGAATCCCCGGGTGCGCACACCGCCAAAGAGCGGGCGCCAGCCGGCGCCCACCGCGTGCCAGGCGGCAGCCTCACTGAAAACAGGCGCGGCCGCGACGGTTGGGGCGCCCGTCGGTTGACGGACCTTTGGCATCCGGCGCGATTTTCGGCCACGCGGCACGTCAAGGCAAGGACCGCAAGGTCCAATCCGGGCGATCGGCCGGGTTGGCCCATCGGCGCATGTCTGCCAGTTCCTCACCGGTCAGCGCTTCGGCATGGCCGTCCGTCATGCCCGCAATCGCCCGCCCGTTCCAGCGAGGGTGCACGTAGCCATACTTCTCCGGCGGGCGGTCCGGCATGAAAGCCGCGTCCCATTGCCGCGAGCGCAGGTAGGGCGGATGCACGACATAAAAACCGTGCTCGTCCCGCGCGCCGCCCGGCCGCGACCGGGCCGACGCGAACGCCATCAGGTCACTGGGCCGCCGAATCTGGCCGGTGCGGGTCACCAGCCACTCCGTGCCGAAGGTGGGCGCGGCCAGGGCGGGATGAAACTTCTGTTCATCGCCGCCCAGAAACACGGAGTTGTAGCCCAGACTGGGATAAAGACTGGCCCGATACACGTACTCCTCGTGCGAGCGGGACTCGGCGTCTTCAAGAAAGCGGCGGGACTCGTTGACGTAGATGACGCGGAAGTTGTGCCCCAGCGCCGGGGCCAGCCGCCACGGGTAACGGTCGCGGATGGGACTGCCGAGCGGCTGGCCGCGATCGTCCACCGCCTCGACCGCGCTGGCGTAGCCGGGCAACACCTCGTCCTCGTGATCATCGGCGTGCAATTGCCACGCGACGAGAAGCTGGCGGGCGGCGTTGAGTTCGTTGATGCGGCCCGCCCGCCGCCGGGCACTGCTCAGGGCGGGCAGCAAGAGGGAGGACAACACCCCCACGATGGCGATGACCACCAGCAGTTCCACCAGGGTGAAACCACCTGCGCGGGAACCGGATCTCACTCGCATGGCCCGACCCTAGCGGGCCGGCACGTTCATCGCTTCCGGCGGCTTGCGTTTCTTTGGCGGTTCGTTGCGCAAGGGCCCGCCAATGTTCCGCAAGGCACCGCAAGCGGTCCGGGTCCGGACGCGTTAGCGTGCGCGGCCATGAACTGGCTCAAGCCCGGCCCACTGTGGATCACTCTTCTCATGCCACCTGCCGCCCCCGTGGCTGCTTCCGAATGGCACGTCGCACCGCCGGCCAGTTACGCGCCGCTGCCCGAGGCGGTCACAAGCTTCGGCGCCGCGGTGGCCGGGGATTGGCTCTACATTTACGGGGGGCACAAGGGCAAGCGCCACGCTTACACCTCCAACGAGGTCTCGGGAAGCTGCCGCCGGCTAAATCTCCAGGATGGGTTCACCTGGGAAACGCTGCCATCCGATGTGCCGGCGCAAAGCCCGGGACTGGTCGCCCACCGCGGGTGGATTTATCGCATCGGTGGCATGGCGGCGCGGAACCCCGCCGGCGCGCCCCATGATCTGCACTCGCACGCCACGGTCAGCCGACTCCATCCGGGCGACAGTCGTTGGGAAGCGTTGCCCTCCATGCCCGAGGCGCGATCCAGCCACGACGCGGCGGTGCTGGGCGACACGCTCTACCTGGTCGGAGGATGGAGGTTGAGGGGTGCCGGCGTCGCGCCGGTCTGGCACGAGACGGCGTTGGCGCTCGATCTGTCACGCACCGGTGCCACCTGGCGCACCCTGCCGCAACCCTTCAAACGCCGCGGTCTCTGTCTTGCCCCGCACGGCGGCCAGCTCTGGTGCCTGGGCGGAATGACGGACGGAGATTCGCCCAGCCTGGCGGTGGACGTTCTGGACGTGACGACGGGCATGTGGCGCCGCGGGCCCGACCTGCCACCCGGCCGGCTCAAGGGATTCGGCGCGTCGGCCTGTTCCCTCGAGGGGCGACTCTACGTGAGCGGCATGAGCGGCACGGTCTGGCGCTTGAACACACGCGGGCGGAACCGAGAGAAAAGAGTGAAACAGTGCGGAATACGATGGAACAGCCCGGAAATCAATTGGTTACGTCAAAAAAAGCGACGTTCCAAACATTCGCCGTTGGCGGGCGCAATATCACGGGCTGCAAAAAGGTTGAAAAGGGTGAGGGGGGCCGGCGCTGCTAACGCCGGCAGATATCGCGGGCCAGGTTTCGGTCGTAGCCCTGCTGCAGCAGTCCGTCATACTCGGTGCACTCGTGCCGGTGGCGGGCGGCCTCGACGCGGCGGCACAGGCCGGCCGCGTTAAACTCGCCGTCCCAGTAGGCGCGCCAGGCCGGCGTCTCGTTGTCTCGCGCGTAGGCCAGGGCCAGCACGGTGGCTCTGGTGACAGTGTGCCCCTGGGCCGCCGCCTCATCCAGCAGGCCCAGCACGGGTTCGGCGCGGTCGGCCAGGGAGGCGTCCAGCCCGAGTGCGCCCAGGCGACGGCCGACCTCCGCCAGCCTCGCTGCCTCGACGCGCTGTTGACGGGCGCGACGGGCGCGGCGCAGGCGGTCCAGCGCCACGGTACCGTGGCGGCGCAGCGAGCGGCGGACCTTGGGCACCGGCAGGCCCAACTCACGGGCTGCGACCGCCTCGGGCGCGTTTTGACGCTCCCACCGGGCCAACCGTTTTTGCATCGCGGCATGCTGGTGCGCCTCGTAAACCTCAACCCACCGCTCGGCGTCCTCGTCGGCTACAAACCGCGACGTGACCCTGTAGCCGTAGCGGGTCCAGCAGCCGTCCTCGGTCACGCGCACGCCGTGTTTGCTGGCCAGGGTTTGGAGTGCGCGCTGTCCGTGCAACTCAAACGGCGCGCGTTTGCGCAGCGCGGCCAGCCGTTGCTGACGGCGCGCCTCTCGCAGTGAGGCTAGCGCCTCGGCGTATGTGCCGACCGCGCGTGTTCCGCGCTCGACGGTGTCAGTGCTGGCGCAGTAGCACCACTGGCGCGGCCGGAGCGCGGCCGTGTCGGAGTCGTGTCTCCACAGACGCCGTTGGTCGCGCAACGTTTTGACGGCGGACACTGCGGCACGCACCAGGCTCCGGAGGTGCTCCGGCACGGACTCCCAGCGTTTTTTGCCGGCCAGCGAGTGAGTATCGAGGTTAGGCCACGACAGCGCGGCCGTGACGTATTGGTGTGCGCGTTGTTGCTGGACGCAGCGGACCACACTACGTGCGTCCAGGTAACTGCTCAGTGGGTTTTGGGTCATAACGTGGTGTTGTGGTGGTTGTGGGGTGGGGGGCACTCACTGGTTGGCCACCTGGGCCACTGTCAGACCCAACTCACGGGCAGCGACATCCTCGGTGGTGATTTTTTTACACGTGAACGTGACATCGCCTCCCCAGAGTGCGAGCGTCCGCTCGCAACCCCACACCCACAGGCGTGCTGCCTCGAGGGTGTCGAAGCTCGCGGTTTCGTTGGTTTCGTTAACGGTCACTGTGTATTTTGTCGTTTTCGCGCCTCGTTTTTGTTTACGCCGGGCACGCTGCGGCGTTGTCGAGTTTTTCGCCGAACCACCAGGCAGCAGCGTCCGGGGCAGGCCGGCGATGAGTTGTTGGGTGGTCATAACGGTTTGTTGTTGTGTTTTGGCGTTTGCTCAGCGCCGCCAGCGGCCGGCCGTTTCGCGTGCCGAAACCGGCGCGCCTCGGCGAGTTGTTGCGCGCGAAACCGGCGCTGCTCCGGAGTTAACGTTTTGCGAACGCCGCGCGCGAGGCGTCCCAGTGCCTGGGCGTGCCTGTTCATCGCGCATCCACCTCCGCGGCCGCCCGGCGGCGGGCCTCCCAAATGTGCTCAGACCGAGGCTGGCCACGCCGCAGCGCGGCGATGGCTCGCCACCCCCAGTTGCCGCCGCGCCGAGCGGCCTCGGCCTCAAGCTCGGCCGCAATTTCGGCCAAATATTTGGGCACCAGACTGTTTATGCGCGCCGTTCGTGCTGACCAGGCTGCCGTTGTGCGCGCAATGGCAGCGTCCTCGGCTGGAGTGGTGCGCCGCGGGTTGAGTTCTCGGTTCAACAGTTCTGCGCTCACAATCGAGGCTGTGGCCGGAACGTCCTCCTCCGGGACGCCGAGCTCTCGGCAGGCAGCGTAACAGGCGTGACCATGACTCATCACTAGCGCTAACTGGTCTGCTCTAGCCACGATCTGGTCGAGTTGTTGTGTTGTCATAACGTTTTTCGTGTTTCTCCGGGGCGTCATTGCCCCGTCGATGAGCGACGATATCGCAGGAAACCGCTTTCCTGTAAAGGAAAAAGTTCAGCTATTTTTTGGCTTCCGTAAGTATCACATAATCCGCTGGTTGCGTCGTGGTCGTGGCCCGTCAACCCCCTGTCATAAACTACCTCGCGCCGAACTGTTTGTCGCACCTCGCCAGGAATCCGCTCGCCAGGTTGGGCGGAATGCCAAACCGTTTCGTTGCCCGCAGCCCGTAAACCTTCCACTCGGTGCCCACCAGCGCGACCTGGTCGAGATAGTCGCGCGGCAGCGGCGCGGCGCACACCTCCGTCACGATGGCATAGGTGTCGTCCAGGTCGCGCCGGGGACTGGGGAAATCAAAGCGCCGGCCCGACCGGTCATACGCATACTCCCAAAAGGCCCATGTCCCGCTCCGGGTCAGGACCTCAAGAAAGTAGTGGATATTGGTCTCGCCATCCCGGCGCGCCGCCGTGAACTGGTAGTAGGCGTTGAACTCTCCCGGCACCACCGATGGATCGGCGAAACCAATCCTCGGACTCACCACCCGCGTCACCTTCGCGAAGTCATCCCGTTCCACCCCGCACATCGCGGTGATCCTCTCCGGCGCCAAGTCCGTCACGACCGGTACAGTGCCACACCCGGACAGCAACAGCATCGCTGCCAACCCCATCGTCTTCGTTACGCTCATAACCACCCTTTCAGTCCACCCTTTTCCCCGTGGGGCTATTCAGTCGCCCCACGGGAACGCCCACTCAGTAGCCCACTCTGCAGCCTCACGCTCAGCCGGTGTGGGCCGGAGACTTCCACCGGCTCTTCCTGGCCGCAGCCACCGGCAAAAAAATTGAAAGAAACGCGATGATCCATCGTAATAAAGCAGTAAATCCGCTCAGAAGGAATGAATGGGGCATGCCGTTCAGATGACTCCGTTCGACGCTGCTTCGCGCGTCGCCCTGGCTCGCCAGAGCCGGCTGATCGCCCCCGCATCCTGTCCGAACCCCAAAACCGACCGTGCAATGGACAAGCTCCACAGTGTCACCACATCGATTTCGATGCTGGAAAAACAAACCAAACTGCCGCCTGACGAAATTGTCGTCATGCTCCTGAGCCTTTACATGATGGACCGGGATGGTCGCCTGCCAGAAGCGCCTTCAGCCGCGGGCCATATTTATCGGCCAGCATTGCCAGAAACTCGCCTTCGCTGAGGCCCGATCCAGCGAGTGCGTAGTCGAGCAATTCCTGCGCGTGTTTGGCCAGTGACTTGGGCTTGCCCGTTCGGGGTGCCCCGCGCCGTTGGTTCTGCTCGGCCATTGCCGACCTCAGCTCGGCCATCGCCGCCTCCATCCGCGCCAGCGCCACCAGGCATCGGGCGTTGAGCTGTTCGGCGCTTTCCAGGTCGGACTCGGTTGCACTGGAGGTCTCTTCAGTCGGCGAACCCGCAGCCGGCGAACCCGGAACAGAAACAGATTTTGCCAAGTCTGGCCGGTGTTGCATCGCCAACGTCACCAGGTGGTGCAGCAACGTCTCGGATGGCGCCTTCTTCCGATTCACGATCTCCGACATGTATCCGGCAGTGATCTTCAGCTTGCGCGCACACTCCGCCTGATTCCAGCCGAGCAGGCCCAGCCAACGAATAAACTCAGCACTCCGGCCCGCTTCTTCCGCGGTCCAATGCGACAAGGTTCGCTCAGCTAATTTTGCGGTTGACAAGTTCGCTTGGCTAATGTTAGCTAACACTGACATAGTTAAACTATGGCTCGTCGCAAAACAAGCAAAAAGAGCCCCTTGGCCGCCTTGTGCGCCAGCAAGGGGATGACTGTGACCCAGTTGGCTCGGCGCATCCATCGCGCGCGGAACACCCTCTACCTCGCTATGGAGCGCCCCAGTCGCTACCCCGAGACGTACCGACTCATCGCCCAAGAAACCCAATGACGCCCAAACTACACATAGACCGCATTGCCGAGTTCGTGCTCTCGCACCTGCCCGACTCCGTGACTCTCCGGCGCGATCTGCTCGAGGACTTACTGGTAATCGTCGGCGAGGAACACCCTTTACACGGAGCAATCGGCGAGAGGCTGAGCAGCTTGGAGTTCGAGGACAAAGCCCAACTCAAGTTGGCACTCCAATTCCGCCAAAGGATCACTGAAGCCACTCTGTAGTATGACCCCAGACCTCCAACACCGCGATCCGTCCGAGCTGACCGTTCATCCGCTGTGCCGGACGTTGCACCAATGGGAAAACGGCGACCAGTCGTTCATCGACCTGGTCGAGAACATTCGCGAGCGCGGCATCGACCAGCCGATCCTGATCGACGCCGAGAATCGCATCCTGGACGGCCGGCATCGCTGGCGGGCAGCCAAGCGCCTGCAGTTGGAGCAGGTGCCAGTGATCGTGCACGACGGTGCCGAGGCGGCCAGCGTCATCCTGGCGAGCATCACGCATCGCCGGCACTACACCAAGGGGCAGCTCGCGTTCATCCTCGTCGATCTGTTTGCGCCGGCATTTGAGGAGGGCAAGCGCCGCCGCCTCCAGCACCTCAAGCGCGGTGACGCCCAGGCCGCCCCGCTGCCGCCGGCGCCCAAGACAACCGAAGAGCTCGCCGAGCGATATGGCGTGAGCGAGGGGCTGCTGAAACAGGCGCGCGCGATCCACAAGGCGTTCGCCGAACACCCCGAGTGGGAGGCGCAGGACAAGCCGCGCATTTTCGACCCCGAGAACCCCGCCGGGCTTGGCGCCATCATCGCGGGCTTTGCCGGGCGGCAGGCCACCAAGGGCAAGGCCCGGCCCGAGTCGGATCAACTCGAGCTATTCACCGGCGGCCTTGACAGCCTGGCGAAGCGCTTCCGTTACTGGACGGATTTCGACGATGCCCAGAAACGCGAGGCGGTCGAAAAGGTCCGCGACTGGGTGTCGCGAATGCCGGACGACCTTTGCGCCGAGGTCGAGGCGGCCATCAAAGCGCGGCGCAAGCGCCACGCGTAGCCATGTCGATCTCCCCCCCAAGCCCCACACGTCCCGACGCAGAGCGAGCGCCGCATCCAGGAGCGCCGGGGCGTTCCGAACTCACCGGGCGCGCCGGCGCTCGCGCGCCCGGTTATAGCCACGACGGCCGGGGCGAGATGGATCAGACCCTTGCTGCGCCGGCCGAACCGAGGACGCCCGTGGACGTATCCACCTCCTCCGCCTCTGGCTCGGGCCTGGATTGTGTGCCCCGGCCGGCGCAGCCCCACCATACGCCCTCCGAATCGCAGATCGCCGAGGCCAACCGCCGTCTCGCCCTGGTCGAGACTTATCGCGCCCTGCGCGTGGATCAGGGCCTGACGCCGAATCAAGCCGCGCGGCGCATGGGCGAGAGCCGCACTACGCTGGACCGCTACACGCACGCCTTCGCCGCGCACGGTTACAACGGCCTAGTGCCAGCCTGGGACAAGAGCGGCCGGCGTTCGACCCTGGACAAGCTGGCGGCCGAGATCGGCTCGGGCGCCGTGCAAGAGGCACTCGACGCGGTGCGCGGGCTCAAACTCGACACCGAGAGTAACACGACCGCATGGCGGCTCTATGCCCAGAGCGACCGCTGCCCAGAGCCGCTGGCCCGCGTCGTTCTAGACCCCAACAGGTCCAGCAAGCACGCGCTGCCACCCTCGCTACGCAAGGCCACACGTCTCAACGAGGCCCTGCATGATGCCCATCGCGGCCCGCGCCGCCTGGCCCTGAAAGGCATGTGGACGCCTCGCCAGCTCGACATCCTGCCGGGCGATGTGTTCAGCGCGGACGACACGACGCCCATCTGGGCCTGGTGGGTGCCGTGGGAGACGAGCAAGGAGTATCCGTACGGCGTCAAACTGCTGCAGGGCCAATTCCTGCCGGTCATCGACGTCGCGTCGCAATGCGCGTTGTGTTTTGTGCT
>DATLZF010000751.1:0-6248 GCA_035574135.1 Candidatus Methylomirabilota bacterium | reverse complement strand
GCCCGCTGCAAATCCTCCAGGCCCAGGCCCCGGCGCTGGCCGGGGCGGTGTTAAACTGGCGTCCCCTCAACCTCTCCAAACGCCACCACCTCTACTTGCCTTCCCCCCACCACCGGGGTCACGATCTACCCAGATTTCCCTAATTTCCAACCCGGCGGCGGCGTCCGTCAACCCAAGATCCGCGCCAGCAGTGCGCCGGCGTCGCGGTAATCGGGGATCACCACGTCCGCGCCCACGCCCAGCAGCCGCTGCCGTTTCCATTCGTCAATCCGACCGGAGCCGTTGTGTGCCTCGTCGCTGGCCACGGCCACGGCCAGGCCGCCGACTTCCTTGGTGTTCTGAATCTCGACGTAGCCGTCGCCGAAGGACAGCAGACGGGAGCCCTCGATGCGATGGTCGCGCAGGATGCGATCGATGACCATCTTCTTGGAGAAGTTCTGGTAGTTGTCGAGCGCGCCATAGATGTGCGGGCCGAAATAGCGGGCGACGTCGAGCAACTCGGCTTCCTCTTTCACGAAGACCTCATCCGTGCCGCTGGCCAGATAGAGCACCAGGCCACGGCGTTGCAGCGCTTCGAGCAGGGCGCGGGAGCCGTGCAGGAGCAGGTCATCGGGCGCCAGCCGGCCGGAGCGGAGGCCCTCCTTGCGGACGGCGATGCGCGCGTCCAGACGGCGGAGGTATTCGTGCTTGTACCAGAGCGGCTCTCGCGGCGTGCCACCCCGCTCGCGGATTCGCTCGGCCAACTGGATCATCTGGTAGATCGTCTGTTTGCCGTTGAGGCGCATGATGTCCTCGAGGCAGAGCTGGCGGCGCTGGGCGTCGGATTCCCCGGGGCGCGGCGGCAGAAACTCGGCGAACATGGGGACCATCACCTCGGGCCAGCCTTCGCGAATCAGGGACAGCGTGCCGTCGAAGTCGAAGAGCACGTGGGTGATCTGTGGGCGCGGCGCGAAGTGGGCGGCAAACTCGACATGGCCGGCAAACTGCAGGGCGGAATTCATGGCGCGGGCAGTTAAGGGGTGGAGGGTGGAGGAATTCAAGCCTGCGCTGCCGCGCTAGGTGGCGCGGTCGAGGCAAGCTTGGGCCGGCAGCAACCGCCATTGGCCGGGCGCAAGCCCCTCGAGGGTAAACTCGCCAAAGGCGCTGCGATGCAGCCGTTCGACCCGCCAACCCTGGCTGGCAAACATGCGCTTGACCTGATGGTAACGGCCCTCGATCAGATGAAGCCGTGCCTGGCACGGCGCGACCAATTCGAGGCGCGCCGGCAGGCAGGGAGTGGCTTCGCCGTCGAGTAACAGCCGGCCGGACGCGAATACTTCGATCAGACCCGGGTCGAGTTCCCGGTCCAGGGTAACGTCGTACACCTTGGGGACCTTCCGGCGTGGCGAAGTCCATTGTTGGATGAGCTGGCCGAGGTCGGTGAGCAGGAGCACGCCGGTGGTGTCGCGGTCGAGGCGGCCCACGGTGTTGAGGGGCGGATTGCGTCTGAGCCAGCGCGCAGGCAGCAGGTCGAAAACGGTCGGGCCTTCGGATTCGTCGTGCGAGCACACGTAGCCGGCCGGCTTGTGCAACAGCGCTACCAGGCCGCCCGGGCCCTCCACCGGCTCGCCGTCGATCCGTACGACGGCCGGATCCGCTTTTTGCTCGGGCGATTGCGCGAGGGTTTCCCCGATGCGAACCCGCCCTGCGCCGATCCAGTGACGAGCCTCGCTCCGGCTGCAGTAGCCGTGACGGGAGAGAATCTGATCCAGCCGCCGTTGGGTCATGAGCGCATCGGCCTAGCGCGTCTCGGACTTGAGGTCCAGAAGGCCGGCATCGTCCAGCCGCCGAATCTCGGCGGTGTAGCCCTGGCGAAAGGTCGGGTACTTGAACTGATAGCCGAGTTCCATTTTCAGGCGGCGGTTGGAAACCCGTTTCTGGGTCAGGCCGCGCTTGCGGTTCTCGTTCTCCGCCTCGGTCGCGAAGGGCGGCATCCATTTGCCCAGGGTTTCCGAGAGCCACCGGAAAAAGTTTAACTGTGTCACCGCCTCGTCATCGGTGACGTTGTACACCTCGCCCGGCCGGCCGCTCTTCAGGGCGGCCAGGATGGCCCCCACCACGTCGTCGCGATGGATCATGTTGATCAACCGCTCGCCCCGCCCGGCGATCCGCGCCTCGTTGCGCAGGTATTGCTGGAAGAGATGCCCGCGGTTGGGACCGTAGATGCCGGACACGCGGAGGATGAGAGCGGGGAAGCGATCCCGGTGCGCGGCGTTCCGGAGCAGTCGTTCGGTCTCGACCAGAATCCGGCTTGTGGGGCTGGCCGGCTCGGTCGGACTGTCTTCCTTGACGAGTGATCCGTCGGTCTGGCCATAGACGCTGGTGCTGCTGAGATGGATGTATTTCTTGGGTGGGCAGGCTGCGAGCCGCTGGATCAGGAGGCGCGTGCCTTCGAGGTAAACACGCCGGTAATCGTCTTCCCCGCCACGAGTTGAGGAGACAGCGTTCACCACCCAGTCGAAGGGGGTGGGAAGGGTCTCCAGTTGACCGGGCTCGGTGATATCCACGGCCAGAGGAATCAGGCCCGCCTCGTGCAGAGCCGAATCCGATGCCGCGCCGCGCCGGAGTCCGAAGACTTCGTGACCCTGCCGAGCCAGCTCGAGGCCCAAGGGCAGGCCGACATAACCGCAGCCTACAATCAAGGTGCGCACGGGAGCGGTCCTAACTCGGATGGCTCAGGCCCGGCGCGGGCACCGTCCGTCGGTTGGCTCCGGTCTCACGGGTTGTTCGCATCGGCGCGTTGAAAGACCGCCAGGTGCAGGGTGTGCACCAACGGTGTCTGGGCGAAGTCTTTGACCAAGCGAAAGCCCGCGTGGTTGAAGTAGCCCTCGACCTCGGCCAGCGAGGTGGCGAACTTCTTGACCGGTTTTCCCTGTAGCGCCTTTTGCAGGCGCCGTTTGATCGTGGTCACGGACAGTGGGCTGAAATAGGACAACACGACATACTCGCGCGCCACGCGACACAGCTCCCGGACGACGCGCTCGCGAATGTCGGGGGTCGGGAAATGGTGAAAGAGACGGAAGCTGACCACGGTGTCAAAACTCCGGTCGGCATAGGTCAATCGTTCGACGTCCTGCTTCTCGACCGGCACCTCGACCTTTTCCTTGAGGAAATTCTCCCGGGCGATCTCGATCATGGAGTCCGAGAGGTCGGCGGCCGACATTCGATATCCCTTGCGAGCCAGGTGAAGGCTGACGCGTCCGCCCCCGCACGGGGCGTCGAGCACCGAGTGGCCTCGCGGGATCAACACAAAAGCGCGGTCCACCAGGCGCATCTCCGCCTGGTGTTTGGAAGGTTTTCGTCGCTGGTAGGCGCGAGCGTTCTCTGCCCCGTATTTGATCCGCCCCGTGTAGGCAACCGTTTCGCTGGTCATAGCATTGAGTCCGTTTTCGCTGGTCCATCAAGCAACCGGCGATTCCTCGCCGATCCGGCACATCTTGCGGCGAGAGTCCTACGATAAGGGCAGCAGACGCGGGCTGGCAATGACGTTCTCGGATCGAACGGCCCCGGGGCGATCCTGCTCAGCCCAGGAACGCCTGGTGGACGGCTTTCATGGCCTGTTCGCCCTTCGCAAGGTCGATTACCACAGAAATCTTGATCTCGCTGGTGGAGATCATGTCGATGTTGATACCGGCGGCGGCGAGGGACTCGAACATCCGGCCGGCCACGCCGGTGTGGCTCTTCATGCCCACGCCCACGATCGAAAGCTTGCCAATGTTTTCGTCGGCGATGATTTCACGAAAGCCCACGCTGGTCTGAATTTGTTGCAGAACCCGTTGTGCCTTGAGCAGGTCGGGCTTGTCGATCGTGAAGGAGATGTCGGTGGCACCGCTGGTGCCATGACTGGAAGTTTGCACGATCATGTCCACGTTGATGGCGGCATCGCCCACCGCCTTGAAGATGTGGGCGGCCACGCCGGGCCGATCGGGCACGGCGGCAAGAGTGATCTTGGCCTGGTTCTTGTCGAGGGAGACACCGCGGATGACGATGTCCTCCATGTTGGTGGTTTCTTCTTTCACGATGGTGCCGGGATTGTCGTTGAGACTGGAGCGGACTTCGAAGACGACGCCGAACTTCTTGGCAAACTCCACCGAGCGGCTCTGCATCACCTTGGCGCCCAGGCTGGCCAATTCGAGCATCTCGTCGTAGCTGATCTCGTCGAGCTTGCGCGCCGACGGGACGATTCGCGGATCCGCTGTGTAAACGCCGTCCACATCCGTGTAAATCTGGCAGAGATCGGCCTTGAGGGCCGCAGCGAGCGCGATGGCGGTCAAATCGGAGCCGCCCCGGCCCAAGGTGGTGATCTGGCCATCCAGCGTCTGGCCTTGAAAGCCGGCAACGATGACAACGTGACCGCCATCCAGGAGGGCGTGGACCTGTTTGGGGCTGACGTTTTGAATCCTGGCCTTGGTGTGGACGCCATCAGTGACAATGCCGGCCTGGGCGCCGGTGAGGGAGACAGCCGGGATCTGGAGGGCGTGCAGGGCCATGGCGGTGAGGGCGATGGTGGTTTGCTCGCCGGTGGCCAAGAGCATGTCCATTTCTCGCTCGGAAGGCAGGGGCATGATCTCCTTGGCCATCTTGATCAAGCCATCGGTGACGCCACTCATGGCGGAGACGACGACGACGACCTGATCGCCCTTGCTGCGGTAAGAGGCGACGCGTTTGGCGACGTTCTTGATTCGCTCCGGGTTGCCCACGGAGGTGCCGCCGTATTTCTGGACGATCAAGGCCATTGTTTGAATTCCGCCGGTGCTCCCGTGGGGCACCCGTCGGAAGGGGCGCAACAGTAATGACTGGGACGGGATTTGCAAGGGAGTGTTCGCTCCGCCATCCCGAATCCGGTCCGGCGCGATGGCGCGTTGGGGGAGGCGTGATTTTGTTCGCGTTCTGGAGGGAAAGCCTTAGGTTCCGCCTGTCCGGGTGCCCCCGGTCGGTCATGGAACAGGCGACGTCCATCAAGGTCCTGCTGCTGGAGGACAATCCAGGCGACGCCGAGTTGCTGAAAGGGTTTCTTGCCGAAGCGCCTTCGATTTCTTACGAGGTGGGGTGGTTCCAGACGCTGGCCGAAGCGTTGGCGCAGATCGAGTCGAACCCGAGCGACGTGGCGCTGATCGATCTTTCCCTGCCGGACAGCCTGGGCTTGGAAACGTTTCGGCAGTTTCACAGCGGAGCGCCGCGAGTACCGACCATCGTCTTGAGCGGGCTGGACGATGAAACCACAGCCATCACGGCGGTGCGCGAAGGAGCGCAGGATTACTTGGTCAAGGGTCGCCTCGATTCCTACCTCCTCAGCCGGGCCATCGCCTATGCCATTGAGCGAAAGCGGGGCGAGGAGCGGCTGGTTTCCTCCGAGGCGTTTTACCATTCCCTGGTGGAGAACCTCCCGCAGAACATCTTCCGCAAGGATCTGGACGAGCGGTTCACCTTCGCCAACCAACGTTTCTGCGCTCTGCTCGGACGGCCGTTGGATCAAATCATTGGCCGCACCGACTTCGACTTTTATCCGCCGGAACTGGCGCGCAAGTATCAGGAGGATGACCGGACGGTGCTGCGAACGGGCCAGATTCTTGAGACGGTGGAGGAGAACGTGGGCCCGACGGGGGAGAAAATCTACGTCAATGTGGTGAAAACCCCCGTGTTCGATCCCCAGGGCCGGATCCTCGGCACCCAGTGCATCTTCTGGGACATTACCGAGCGCAAACGCTGGGAGGAACGGCTGCAGCAAGCCAACGCCGAGCTTGCTCGCAGTGAGTCCGCCCTTCGCAAATCCCACGAAGAGCTCAAAGCCGCGCAACTCCAGCTCATTCAGGCGGAGAAAATGGAATCCATCGGCACCCTCGCCGCAGGCGTCGCTCACGAGGTGAAGAACCCTCTCGCGATCCTGATGATGGGCATCAATTTCCTGACGCGCAAGCTGGGCGGGGGAGACGAAAGCGTGAACTCCGTGCTCAAAGAAATGCGCGAGGCCATCGCCCGCGCGGACGCGATCACTCGCGGGTTGCTCGAGTTCTCGGCCAAGCGCCAGTTGGAAGCCGCCGCACATGACCTCAATGACATTGTCGCCCAGTCCCTGCAACTCGTGCGGCACGAACTCAAAGAGAAGCGCATCGAATTGACCACCGAACTGGCTGCCGGGCTGCCGCCGGCCCTGCTCGACAAGACCTCCCTCCAACAGGTGTTCGTGAATCTCTTCATGAACGCCATTC
>DATLZF010000750.1:0-3644 GCA_035574135.1 Candidatus Methylomirabilota bacterium | reverse complement strand
CCCGAGGCGTTCCGTCAGGAGGCGGGCGTCACGGTCAACGCCACGGCGGCCAAGATCGAACTGAAGCTGCAACCGTGCGCCCTGGCGCGGGTGGATTTGGAGTAAGGTTCGGAATCGGTCCGGGCCGGGGTTGTGCTGGACTTTGGCCTCGGAGCGAGCCACAAGCTCCGACGCGTTATGTTCACTCGCTTGCTTCTGGCCGGGGTGCTGGCGTTCGTCGGAACCGCCGGGATTACTTCTGTTGGCGGCACGGCTGCGGGCGCGGCGGATGCGAGGCCCGAGCCGGAGACCTTCGAGTTTGCCCTGATCGGTGACGTGCCCTACTCGGACTTCGAGGTCACCAACTCCTTTCCCAACCTGATTGAGGAGGTCAACCAGGCTCCACTGGCCTTCGTCATCCATGACGGTGACATCAAGTCCGGCTCCACTGCGTGTACGGCCGAGTTGTTCCGGAGTCGCTATGCGCAGTTCCAGACGCTTGCGCATCCGCTCATCTACATACCGGGCGACAACGAATGGACGGATTGCGGGCGGGTGAAGACCAACAGCCTGGCGCCGGAGGCCGCCCTGGATTTGTTGCGCGAGATCTTCTGCCAGGGCTCAGAGAGCCTGGGACAGCGCCAGCTACCGCTGGTGCGGCAGAGCGAGGCGCAGCCCGAGCACCGTGCCTATCGTGAAAACGTGCGCTGGGCTTACGGAGGCGTGATGTTTGCCGGACTGAACCTGCCCGGCAGCGGCAACAACTTCGGGCGGTCCGAATTTGCGGCCCGGCAGGCCGCCAACCTGGCTTGGCTGAGGGATTCCTTCGCCGTCGCCCACCGGGAGAAGAGCCGGGCCCTCATGCTCATCATTCAGGCCAACCCCCGTTTCGACCTGGCCGCGACGAACCAGCTTCGCGCGGGCTTCAATGAGTGGCTGGCCGCTCTGGAGCGCGAGACGATTGCCTTTGATCGGCCTGTCGTGTTGGTGCACGGCGACTCGCATTACTTCCGCATCGACAAGCCGCTGGTCAGCTCGCGCAGCGGACGGCGGATCGAGCACTTCACGCGCGTCGAGACGTTTGGCCATCCCGACGCGCACTGGGTGCGCGTCCGGGTCGATGCGCGCGACCCCGAGGTGTTCTCGTTTCATCCCCAGATCGTCGCCAAGAATCGGCTGCGTCACGATCCGTGAGCCTTCAGCGGCGCAAGCCGTAACGCCCCGGGCCTGACGGCGGCGCTTTCCGGGCGCCCTTCGGCTGCCCATGTTGTTGGTCAATGCGCGCAACGGTCCTTCCGCGCGCCGGCCTGCTTTCCGGAGCCGGCAGCAGAGGTCAGCGCCCATCTGTTCGTGGAAAGACCGGCCGGCGGCGGGCATTGCGGTTGCCTCACGTTGACGCGGAGCGGCGAATACGGGGCGGAAGGTCGCGTGGCGGAATTTCCAGGCACGTTGACGCCAGGCTGAAGCGCCGCCGGACGCAGGTCCGTGGCCCGCGATCATTGGGGAGGCAACGGCCCCGAGAGAGTCTCGATACGACGCAGGTAGGGATGCGGGTTGCGTTCGAACGTTTCCGCGCACAGCGGACAACACAGGGCCACCGTGCGTGGCCCGCAGGCCATGCGCGCAAACCACTTCCCGCCCCTGATCCACTGCTCGCAGACCGCGCACTGCACGGATTCGACATCCGGATCGTTCGCGTCGAACTGGCTCATCAGAAGGGCCTGGGCTTCCCTGCGGCGGAAGCGGTCGGCGCAGAGGCTCACTTTTGCTCCATGCCCTCGGTCGGCGCGGCTCCTTTCTTCAGGACACAGCAAAAGGCGCTCTTGCTGCCGCACTTCTGGCAAACGTGTTTGACGACATTCTTCTTGGCCTTGCCGTGGCCCGTGACCTCGATCTTGTTTTGGCAGCCGGGGCAGGTGTGCTTGATTCCGGCCGTCGTGGTTTCAATGTGTCCCTTTTCCTTGGTCACGTAGGTGACCGTGATGTTTTTGCATTTGGGACAAGACATTGCCACCAGATCGCCCGGTTGCAGGGCCTCCAGATCCTTGGTGGTTTCGATCCGCTGGAGCTGAACGAGTTTCTCCGCACCCTTGACCTGCTCGGCGGCGGCGGCGGCGGTCATCATGCAGAAACCGGCAGCCATCGCCGCTGCCAGCGCGAGGGAGGTTTTCATAATCTTCATAACTTTCCTTTCATTGAGTTGCTGCAACGCTGCGAGGGGTAACTCGCTTTGTTCAACGAGGGGGGCTTATGCGCCTTCTTTTCGCCAGCGGCAACTCCGATTTTGCCGGCTGATTACCCCCTTTTGGCCGGCATGGGCCAAGAACGGAACAAGGGCTTGCTGATGCCACGAGAGTGCTTGAGCGCCTGCGGGAGGGCTCGGGCGGGCGCCCTGGCCGTAGCCGGGTCACTTCAGGCGATTCGCATCGTCAGGCCGCCGTCGATGGTCAGGGTCTCGCCGGTGATGTAGTCGTTTTTCACCAGCGTCAGGATGAGGTCGGCCACCTGATCCGGCGTGCCTTCGCGGTGGAGGGGGATGCGCTGCTCGAGATTGAGCCGGCGTGTTTCCTCCGTCATGGTGGCGTGGAAATCCGTCCGCACGACGCCGGGCGCCACGCAGTTGACGCGGATGTTGTCGTTGGCGAACTCGCGCGCCAGCGCACGGGCGAACTGGGGCAGCGCGCCTTTGGCCACCTGGTAAGCGACGTTGGTGACGATGCCCCGGAGGCCCGCTGTGGACGAGATGAGTATGATGGCGCCTTCCTTCCGGATCCGCATGGCGGGAATGGCCGCGCGGCAGAGGTGAAAGATGGCGTGGACGTGCACGTCGAACGCCGCTTGCCACGTCTCGGTCGTCAGCTCGAGTAAACCGCCGTTCACAGGCCCCCCGGCCGAGTGCACCAATACGTCCACGGGTCCCAACCGGGATTCCGTCTCGCGCACGCACCGCGTGGCGTCGGCGGGCACGCCGCAGTCGGCCACAATGATTTCGCAGCGTCGTCCCAGCGCGACAATGGCGTCCCGCGTGGCGGTGGCGGTGGGGCCGGCGTGCCGTCCCACGATCGCGACCTGCGCGCCCTCGCGAGCCAGGGCGATGGCGGTGGCGGCGCCGATCCCTTTGGTGCCGCCGGTGACAAGGGCGATTTTTCCGGAAAGGTTCATGATGAGCCGCAGTGTTTACGGCCGGAATGTGCAACGTCAACTCTGCCCCTGCGACCGGGCCGGACTGGGATGGTGACGACGGCGACCGACGCCGCCGCGGCGCTATCAAGGTTGCGGCATGGGGGGCGAGTCTTGCAGCGAAGCCAGGGCGGCGGTCGCAGCCGTCCGCACTCCGGCGTCCGGATCATCCGTGGCTGCTTGAAGGGGAACGATGGCGCGCCGGTCGCCGATTCGGCCCAGGGCCTCGGCGGCGGCTTGGCGCAAATCGCGGTCCGGGTCCTGCAACGCATTCAGAAGAATATCGACGGCCGTCTGGCGCTTGTGGTCAGCCGCGTGAATGAACGTGGTCTGCTCGCCGGTCGTGGCCGCCGGTGGCACGGCCGGCAACGCGTCACCGATGCGGGCCAGGACCTCGGCGGCGGCCTGGCGCACCCAGTATTCCTTGTCCTTGAGAGCGGCCTTCAACTCGGGGACGGCGTGGCGGGCGGCCTCGGTGCGTTCCC
>DATLZF010000749.1:0-13272 GCA_035574135.1 Candidatus Methylomirabilota bacterium | reverse complement strand
CGCCCGCACCGTGCAACATCTGCGGCGTGGCAACGTCCTGGACGCCACCCAGCGGCTCAAGGTCAGCCGCGCCGAGGTCCGCCAGGTGATGTGGAGGACGCTCGCCACCTGCTGGTGGCCGCGGAAGTGGCACTCCCTCTTCGATTGGGCGGCCAAGGCGGGTTGAAGCAGTTTCCCGGCACGCGCCGGCGAGCTTGCCGGCCACGGCCCCCCCGGCGCGCGAACGGCAAACCGCAGCCCTCTCACAGCCGCGGCGCCGCCACGCAGTAGAGCGACCTTTCCCCGCGCAGGAACAGCTCTCCATCCACCAACGCCGCCGTGGCGCTGAACGAATCGTCGAGCCGGTTGACCGCCACGATGGCGTTCTCCCGGTCGTGCCGCAACACGACGGTGATGCCGTCGCGCGCGGTGACGTAAATGCGCCCCGCCGCACCCACCGGCGAGCTGAAGATGAAATCGCGGATGCCGTCGAGCCGCAGCGGCTCGCCTCGTGGCCGGCCGGACAGCGGCTCGAAACGCGAGAGCACGTTCTGGTTGTGCCGGATGAAGTAGAGCGTGTCGTCGTAGAACAAGGGCGAGGAGACGTAGGGCGTCAGGCGGTTGAGTGTCCAGACGACGTTGCTCGTGCCGGTGATGTCGCCGCGCGCGCCGGCCAGGCGGATGGCCAGCATGGCCTGCGAATAGTAGCTGTTGCCGGCAAAGACCAGCCCCTGCCCGAACACGGGCGATGAGACCACGTTGTCCGTCAGGCCCGCGCATTGCCAGAGTTCGGCTCCGGTGGCGAGATCGTAGCCGCGCACGCGCCGGCTGGCACTGACCACGACCTGGGTCCGTCCCTCGTGTTGGACGATCAGCGGAGTGGACCAGGAGGTTTTCTCGTCGCGAGGGACCTTCCACAACGACCGGCCGCTGCGCTTGTCGAAGGCGTGGAGAAACGAGTCGCCCTCGTGATCCCAGCAGACGACGAGCACCTCGCCGTGCAGCACCGGGGAACTGCCTTCGCCGTGCCCATGCAGCGTGTTCATGCGGCCGAGATCCTTCTCCCACTTCACCTCCCCGTTCCGATCCAGGCAATACAACCCGCGCGAGCCAAAGAAAGCGAAGATCCGCTCCCCATCCGTGGTGGGCGAGTTGGAGGCCAGGCTGCCCGTCACGTGACCGCCCTCGTGCGGCAACTCCTCGCGAACGCGCCGCCGCCACACCAGGCGGCCATCCGCCCGGTTCAGCGCGAGCACCACGAACTCGTGCCGGTGTGTCACGCCCACGTTGTCGTGGGAGCCGGGCGCCTTGTCATACACCGGCGGCTGCGCCTCGCCCACGGGAACAGCGGAGGTGAGATACACGCGATCGCCCCAGACGATGGGCGAGGAATGGCCCTTGCCGGGCAGCGCCACCTTCCAGCGAATGTTTCGCTTCTCGCTCCATTCCACCGGCGGATCGGCGTGGGGCGCCACGCCATTGGCCAGCGGGCCGCGCCACTGCGGCCAATAGCGGAGCGCGTCCGGCACGGCGTTGCTCCCCGCCCCCGCGGCTCTCGGAAGACCGACAAGCAGCAGCAGGATGAGGAATGGGAAACGCAGCGGATGCATACGCTCGATCGCGCCCTCGGCGCAACCAGGACGATTCTGCGAATCGACCGGCACGGAGTTCATCGCGGCCGAAGCTATCGTGGCCACGCTTGAAGGCGAGCGCCAAAACGAGGTGCCGCCGGCCGGTGATCCGGCGCTGCGAGGTTCGACTTCTCTCCGGCCACGGTTCCCGGCAACGTCACCGCGTCATGCTGATCGCGTTCAACAAGCCCTACGGCGTGCTCTCGCAGTTCACGCCCGACGGCTCGCCCCATCGGACGCTGGCGGAATTCGGCTTTCCGCCCGGCGTTTATCCGATCGGCCGGCTGGATGCCGATTCCGAAGGACTGCTGCTGTTGAGCGACGAAGCCGGGCTGAACGAACGACTGCTCCATCCGCGCCACGGGCACCGCCGCGTTTACTGGGCGCAAGTGGAACGGATTCCCGACGACGAAGCCCTCGCCCGACTGGCGGCCGGCTGCGTCATCCAGGGCCGGCGCACCCGGCCGGCCCGCGCGTGGCTGCTCGATCCCCAGCCCACGGTGCCGCCGCGCGATCCGCCGATCCGCTTCCGCAAGACCGTGCCCGATTGCTGGATCGGGCTCGAACTGACCGAGGGGAAGAACCGGCAGGTGCGCCGCATGACCGCGGCGATGGGGCATCCCACGCTGCGCTTGATCCGCGTGCAGATCGGCGCGTTCGCTCTCGGCGATCTGCCGCCCGGTGCGTGGCGCATCCTCACCGGCGCCGCCCGCCGCCGCGTGCTGGAGTGAAGGCCGGGGCCAGCCCCGCCCGCCCGCCGGCCGCGCCCCGGGATTGGCGCCGTACCCGCCCGGCGGCTTGAAGACTTGAACCAGCCGGTCTTCCGACCTTACCCTCGCGCCCTGTTGCGCATGGCTCTCAAACTTTTCAACACACTGTCCCGGTCCGTGGAGGAATTCGTTCCGTTGGATCCTGCGGGAAAAAAGGTCGGCCTCTACTGCTGCGGGCCGACGGTGTACGACTTCGGGCACATTGGCAACTTCCGCACGTTCGTGTTCGCCGATCTGGTGCGGCGCTATCTCGAATTTCGAGGGTTCGAGGTCTTCCACGTCATGAACATCACGGACGTCGAGGACAAGATCATCAAGCGCGTGCGGGAGACGGGGCGGTCCCTGCGGGACTACACCGGTCAGTATGAACGGGCCTTCCTGGAGGACCTTGCCGGCCTGGGCTGTCTCCAGCCGCATCGCCTGCCTCGCGCCACGGAGCACATTGCCGAGATCATCCGGCTGATCGAGCGACTGCTCGCCCGGGGGTTGGCTTATCAAGCGGCCGATGGCTCGGTCTATTTCAGCATCGAGAAGTACCGGAACTGCGGCTGCCGATACGGGCAACTCGTCAATTTGAACTTCGAGCAAATGCGCCCCGGCCAGCGCGTGGCCAGCGACGAATACGACAAGGAGTCGATCGCGGACTTCGCGCTCTGGAAGGCGCGCGTGCCGGAGGATGGTGATGTCTTCTGGCCCAGCCCGTGGGGCGCAGGCCGGCCGGGCTGGCACATCGAGTGCAGCGCCATGAGCATGGCGCTGCTTGGACCGAGCTTCGATCTGCATCTGGGCGGGGAGGATTTGGCCTTTCCGCATCACGAGGACGAGATCGCCCAGAGCGAGGGCGCCGGGCTCCAGCCCGAGGGACGGCGGTTCGTGAAGCACTGGATGCATGGAGCCCACTTGTTGGTGGAGGGCCGGAAGATGAGCAAATCGCTGGGAAACTTTTACACCCCGCGGGATCTCATGGGCCGCGGCTGGCAGGGACGCGAAATTCGGTTCCTGCTCCTCTCAGCGCATTATCGCGAGTCCTTCAACTTCACCCTCGCCGGTCTGGAGGGGGCCCGAGCCTCCCTCGCGCGGCTGGACGAATGCCTCGGCAAACTGCGCGACATCGCCGGCCCCCGCGTCGCTCCGGCCGAGCCGACGCTAATCGATGCCATTACGGCGGCGTTGGATGAAGACCTCAACATCTCCGCCGCCTGGGGGACGGTCTTCGACTGGGTTCGGGATACGAATCGCTTGCTGGCGGAACGCCGACTCAGTGAAGTCGAGGCCGCAGCGCGGCTGGCGGCGTGGCATCGGGTGGATGCGGTGTTCGGGCTGGCCGGCCCGCGCGAGGCCGAGGCGCCGGCGGAGATTCGCGCCCTGCTCGAACAACGTCAGGCGGCCCGCGCCGTCCGCGACTTCAAGCGCGCCGATGCCGTCCGGGACCAGTTGAAATCGCTGGGCTGGTTGATCGAGGACACGCCGAAAGGGCCGAAGCTCAAGCGAAGCCGCTGAAGCACCGAGCGACGACGGACGAGGCGAGCGGCGGCAGCGGCGACATTCGGCCCCTGTTTTCAGGGGTGGCGGCGCGAACTTTCCCGGGGCAAAGCGGCTCCGGGCGGCCATGATTTCACTCGTCAATGCCGGGGTGTTGCGCTAGTTTGGCCGGCGATTCTTATGAAAATGCGCTCAAAAGGATGGCAGGTTCTTGCGCGCGCGGCGGCTTGTGCCGGCCTCATGCTGACCCAAGCCTTCGGCCAGGCGCTCGACAAGGTTCCTCCGGCACCGCCCACACCGCCTCCGCCCCCGAAGCTGCCCCCGGTTCCGAACGTGCGGACCAACCGGGACGTGGCGGCCATCCTCGCCGCTGCCCGGGCCAAAGCCTCGAATGCGCCCGCCCAAACCTTGACGGCCACGCAGGTGCCTCCCCAAAACCTCGTGCAGGCCCTGTCTGCTCCGGCCCCGGTCGCCACGCCCGCCATCGCCACGCCCCCCACGGCCATCGTCTGGGATTCGGAATTCAAGGAAAAGACTGCTTCCTACGGGGACACCAACGCCGTCATCGTCTTCTGGCTGACCAACACTTCGAGCGCAGAAGTCGTGGTCAACAGCGTGCGCCCCTCGTGCGGTTGTACCGTCGCAAAACTCCCCTCCCAGCCCTGGCGCATCGGGCCGGGCGAGTCCGGCCCCATCGAGGCGAGTCTCGATCTGCGCGGCAAGTCGGGCACGCTGACCAAGAGTCTTTACGTGGACAGCTCCAGCGGGCCGAAGACGCTGCTGTTCAAGGTCACCATTCCGGACCGACAGGGCGCGATTTCGATGAGCGATCCGGATCGCATTCGCAACGTGCAACTCGCCACGGCGGACCGCCAGGTCGTGTTCAAGAACGCCGACTGCGCCAAATGCCACGCGGAGCCCGCTCACGGCAAATTCGGCGCGCAATTGTACCAGGCCGCCTGCGCGATCTGCCATGACACACCCCATCGGGCCACGATGGTGCCCGACCTGCGCGCGCTCAAGCACCCCACCAACGCTGATACCTGGCGGGCCTGGATCAAATACGGGCGCGTGGGTTCCTTGATGCCGGCCTTCGATCAAAGCCAGGGCGGCCCTCTCACCGACGATCAGATCGAGTCCCTGGTCAACTACCTCGTGCAGACCATCCCAAGCGCTCCCCTGCCCGCGGCCGTGCCGGCAAAAGCCAGCCCCACCGCGGCGGCCGGCACGGACCACTCCGCGACGCACACCGTCTCGGGCGCGCGTTAGGGCGACCCCGGCTCTGATTTTTTGATCGCCCTCGGATAGCCCTTGCCATGGCCGGCTTGTTCATCTCCTTCGAGGGCACGGAAGGCAGCGGCAAATCCACCCAGATTAGCCGCCTGGCGGCCCGGCTGGAAAAGCTCGCCCGCGAGGTGGTTGTCTTTCGTGAACCCGGCGGCACGCCGGTGGGTGAGGAAATCCGCCACACGCTCCAGCACAGCGCCGCCAACCATGCCCTGACGCCGGAAACAGAACTGCTCCTGTTGAACGCCAGTCGCGCCCAGTTGGTGCGCGAAGCCATCCGCCCCGCGCTGGCCGCCGGCAAAATCGTGCTGTGCGACCGCTTCTTCGACTCCACCACGGCGTATCAGGGGCACGGCCGCCAACTGGATGCTGCGATGGTCCGCGCCGTGATCGACATCGCCGTCGGCGAGACCCGCCCCCACTTGACGTTGCTCCTGCACGTGCCCCTGGCGATCAGCGAAGCCCGGCGTCGAATGCGGGCGGCCTCCCTCCCAGCCATTCGCGACCGAATGGAAGAGGCGGACCGGGCTTTCTTCGAGCGGGTGGAAGCCGGTTTCCTGGCCATCGCCGCGGCCGAACCGCAGCGCGTCAAGCTGATCGACGCGACCCGCAGCCCCGACGAGGTGGCCGAAGACATCTGGCGGCACGTCGAGCCGCGGTTGTAGGCCGCGCCGATTCGAGCATCGCATGACCCTCCCCTCTCTTGCCACGGTCACGACGTTCGGCCTGCTGGCTTCCGTGTCATGCACACCGCTGTGCGCCCAGTTCCCCGGCCAGAAGACGTGGTGCAACCCCATCGACATCGACTACAAATACAACTTCGAGCAACGCGAGCGCGGCATCTCGTTCCGCTCCGGCGCGGATCCGGTCATCATCAATCACAAGGGCGAATACTTCCTCTTCGTGACCATCTCCGGCGGCTGGTGGCACTCGAAGGATCTGGTCAACTGGCGCTTCATCAAGCCCGACGTTTCGCCACACGAATGGCCCAAGGAAGACATGTGCGCCCCCGCCGCGCTGTCGGTCGGTGGACGCCTCTATCTTTTCCAATCCACCTTTGGCCGACGGCCCATTTGGGTGTCGGACGCCCCGGAGACCGGTCGGCTTGAACATTTCAATCCGCTGCTGCCGCAAATGCCCGGCGCGCAAGGTCCGTGGGACCCGGACATCTTCCATGATCCCGATACCGGGCGCTGGTTCATGTATTTCGGGTCGTCGAACTTGTATCCGCTCTACGGCATCGAACTCGATCCGACGAACCGCCTCACCTACCTCGGCACCGCCGTGGAGCTGTTCAAACTCCGCCCGGAACGGCACGGCTGGGAACGTTTCGGCCCGAATCACACCAGTTCCATCACCCCCTTCCTGGAAGGCGCCTGGATGACGAAGCATCGCGACAAATACTACCTCCAATACGGCGCCCCCGGCACGGAATACAACGTCTATGCCAACGGCACCTACGTAGGCGACAGTCCGCTCGGCCCGTTCACCTACGCGCCGAACAATCCGGTCAGCTACAAACCCGGCGGCTTTGTCACCGGCGCCGGCCACGGCAACACCTTCCTCGACAACCACGGCAACTACTGGAACACCGGCACGGCCTGGCTCGCGGTGAACTTCGACTTCGAGCGCCGCCTGGTCATGTTCCCCTGCGCCTTCGACGAGGAAGGCCTCATGCATGCCACCACGCGCTTCGGCGATTTCCCTCACTACCTGCCGACGAACAAGTGGAAACGCGCCGAGGAACTCTTCACCGGCTGGATGCTCCTCTCCTATCGCAAGCCCGTTGCCTCATCCTCTTGGCGCGATGTTTTCCCCGCCGCCAACGTCACCGACGAAAACATCCGCAGCTTCTGGGTGGCCGGCTCGAACAACCCCGGCGAATGGCTCACCGTCGATCTCGGCCACACGTGCGAGGTCCGCGCCGTGCAAGTGAACTTCACCGACTACAAATCCGGCATCTACTCGAATTGGGCAAATGTCTATACGCAGTTCAAACTCCACGCCTCCAACGACGGCGCGAGCTGGGCCCCCATCGCCGACCTCACGAACGAAAAGCGCGACCGCCCCAACGCCTACCTCGAACTCAAGCAACCCGTCACCGCGCGCTACATCAAATACGAGCACGTCTATGTCGCGTCACCGAATCTCGCCATCAGCGACCTGCGCGTGTTCGGTTACGGTCACGGCGAAGTCCCGCGCACACCGGCGAACCTGCAAGTCCGCCGCGACGCGAACGACCCGCGCACCGCGTTCATCACCTGGGAAGACGTACCCGGCGCCGTCGGCTACAACATCCTCTGGGGCCTGACCACGGACCAGGGCGACAAGCTTTACCAATGCTACCAGGTCTTCGCCGACCAACGACCCGCCCTCGAACTTCGTGCCCTGACCATCGACCAGCCCTACAGCTTCGCCATCGAGGCCTTCAACGAGAACGGGGTATCGAAGGTGAGCAAGGTCGTAGGCATCGGCCTGCGCTGACGCCATCGCGCCGGCCCAAGCTTCGCGTGACCCAAGCGCTTCGGACCGCGCGCCAGCGTCCTGAGGGCCGCCTTGCGAGGCGGCTTCAATCGAGCTGCACCAACCGGTAGAAGCGGTGTGGCTGGCCCACGGGATTGTCCTCGATAATGATCTCGGGGCCGGTGGCCGTCTGGACGGTCAGTTCTTGCCACGTTTCCTCGGCCAGGTCGTTCTTGAACTCGATGCGGTACTGGCGGCCGGGAATCGTCGGGAAGCTCAACTCGTAACCACCGCCCGACGCAGCAATGGTCGCCGGCGCGCGCACGAAGACCACGAAGGACCGCGTGGCGCTGAGAGAGGGGCTGCCATTGTCCGAGACGCGGACCGTCACGGGGTTTGCTGCCGGAGCCCCGGCCAGCGGCGCCCATTCGAAGAAGCCTGCACCGTCGATGGTCGCGCCATCGGGCCCGCTTTGCACGGCGTAGGACAGCGACTGGCCCGCGTCCGAATCGGAAGCAACGACCTTGAAGCGCAACACCTGGCCGATGGTTACCTGTTTGTCCGAAATGGGAGTGACGATCGGCGCCCGATTACCGTCACCCAGCGTGTTCGGACGCCCCGGCGTAGGCGTGGTCATGAAATAAAGGGCAGCCGAGCCGTCGGCGAAGCGGCCCTGGCTGATGTTATTGGTCTGCTGGTTGAACGTGACCGTGTCGATGGGCGTCTGGCCGTCCCGGTCGAAGAGACCGATGGCCTCGCCGGACAGGCTGAGGGCGAAGTTGACGTGAAGATCTGCCAGGGCAGGGGAATTCTGATTGGAGTCGTTGTCCGCCCACACGATCAGGAACTCACCCGGCCCGAGGATGTAATGGCCGTTGTCCGGAATCTGGAACCGAGTCCGGTTGTTGAGCGAATCAGTCAGGTACAGGCCGCCCAGATCGACGGCGGCGTCGCCCGCGTTGTAGAGCTCGAACCAGTCCTCGGCGCGGCCGTCGGCCGGGTCGAAGATCATGGAGTTGGTGGTGTTGCCCGCCATCCACTCGTTGATGAAGATATTAACGTCGCGCGAGGCGTTCGGAGCGCCCGGAGTGACGGTCTGGAAGGTCCGGCGCAGGGGAATCTGCCCATCGGGATAATCGCCGTAGGAGAGATTCGCCCGGAGGCCGGAGTAAGTCAGGTAGTCCGTGATCTGCGGCTGGTTGTTCACCAGACGAACCAGCGCGACGGTACCGGTGGCGCTATTGAGCCGGAAGCTCGTGTGCCAGTGCGTGGGAGTCGATTCCTGCGGTTCGCCGTCGGCCCAGATGACCTTGAACTCGCCCGGGGCAATGGTGCTGCCGGCAGGGAACGCCCACTGCGTGAGGTTGCCGGTGTAGGTGTCGGCGAGGAAGTAGCCCTCCAGACTGAGTTCCGTGTTGCCGGAATTGTAGAGCTCGATCCACGGCTCGCGTTCGCCAGCGTTGTCAGTGGGGCCGGCCGCGTTGTCGGCCTGAAGTTCGTTGAGCCAGAGCGGGTCGTAGGCAGGCAGATCGGCCGCCACGCTGAAGTTGACGGTGCCCGGCGTGCCGTACACCGCGCGAGGAATGGCGTTGGTGGCCAGGTTGTTGCCCGGCAGAGTGCGCAGGTTGACCTGAGTTGAATTGGTATGCGGCAACGTCCAGAAGCTCAACGTGTAGATCGCGTTGGAGATTACCCGCCCCGCCAGCCACTGCTGAATCGAGGTCGCCAACTGTGAACCACCGCCCGAACCCTGAATCAAGAAGCTGTATCGACCCGAGTGGCTCACCGCGTCCGTGACCACCGATTGACCGTAGTTGGAGGGAATGATCCAAGGCACAGTGTCACCCGTCTCGAAGCCGCCGTTGAGGACGATATCGTTGCCCTCGCTGTCCGTGAGCGTGATGTCGTCGATGTAGGCGCTGCCCGCCACCTGGAGACTGAGCAAGAGGTTGGTGGCGTTAAGAATGTTGCCCGTGCGGGTTACGCGCGTCCATCCCAAGCCGCCCTGCCAGTTGCTCGGGCGAGTGTTGTCCTCGTCGTTGTCAATCAATTGAAGAGAGGCCCCACCCGAGGCGGCGGTGGACCAAGGAGCGCGGCTTTCGTAGCGCACGCGATCGACGATCACGTCTTCGGCCTCGGTCGCCCCTGGCTTGATAAGGGTGAGGGTCTCGCCATCGAGATCGAGCCGTCCGGTGAACTCGGCAAACACGGGCACGTTGGTCCCGTAGGTGCGGGCAAAGGCCTGGCGATCCTCCGTGAGGATGAGGTATTGCCCCGGATTGATGAAGCTGCCCGGAGGGAAGGTGTACCCGAGCCCGTTCAGGCGCCAACCGGAAAGGCTGTGGACGGCGGAGGATTTGTTGAGGATCTCCACGAAGGTGGCGCGAGGCGTGACGGAACTGTAGCCAATTTCGTTCAGGACCACGGCACCCACCGGCGAGGTCACGGGGCCGGTGTACTCAACGGCCACTCGTTGCGTAGAGGTGATGACGACGCCATCACTGTTCCGGCCGGCAAATTCCAATGTGTTGGTGCCGGCCTCGAGCACGACGCGGGCAGTCCAGCCGGTCAACGAGTGCCAGTAAACCGGCCAGCGCACGCCGTTGAGCAACACGTCGCGCACGTCCAGCGGACCGGTGCCGGTAATGGTGATGACGTTGGTCGGACTGCTCGGCAAGGCCGGGGCATTGACCGCGAACGGCACGTTGGGCACCGCGCCCAGATAGCCGGCACCCAGCAGATTTGCCCGGCGCTGGTCGATCCAGGCGGGGATGGAGATGTTTTGCGCGCCACTGTTGACATAGGGCGAGGTGGTGACGACGCCGTTGGCGACAAAGGCGTTGTATCGCGTGGCGATCACGGGCCCGTAGTTGGCGGGCAGGAACGGGCCGTCCACCATCCGTCGCATGGCCCGCAGACAGATGCGGCGGAAGTGCGGCAGATTGTAAATGCGGCCCATCACCGGGTCATTCACCTGGAACATGTTCTGCGTGGGTGGATGGCCGCTGTTGCAACCCAGGGCGAAGTCGAGATCCCACAACAGCATCCAAATCTTGCCTCGGGCGGGCGCGTAGATGAACTGGTTCTTGCCGCGGTCGTAGCCGTAACCATCCCAGTCGCCGACCGCGTGGCGCAACATCAGCGCCGTAAAGAACGGCTCGCTCTCAATGACCGCCTCCAGAGCCTCGTTGACGATGTTCGTGGAGGAATTGATGGCATCGACCAGGTCGAACAGCCGGCTGTAGTCGTCGTTCAGCGTGCCGTTGAACTTTTTCTCCCACGACCACCGATAGCGGCCCTGATCTTTCACGGGCAGGCCGTTCACCGGCGTGGTGAAGTTGGCCAGCACGGCGTTCTCGTTGAACTCGCGGTCGGGGACCGTCGAATCGTTGAATTCGAACCAGTCGTCGATCTTGAAGATCTCTCCCTCCGGATCATCGCCAAACCAACTGCTGATATAGGCCGCGTCAGGCTGCTGGGTATCGGCGTAAACCGGAATGCCGCGGCTGCGGCTGGTGACGCCGTTGATGTGCAGATGGACGAAGCGCTGGTAGCTGAAACTCAACCCGAGTTCTCCGGCCATCCAGAACGAGATGGGCTCGCGCAGGGCGGTCCCGTCGCGCTGGTTGCCGGTGCCGGTGGTGGGCTCCAACGAGTCGAGGTTCAACTCGTCGGCGCCGAGCAGCACGTCGTCATTGGGGGTGCTCCACACATAGGCGACGTTCCCCGCCAGAGGCGTGGTATAACCCGGGCGGATGAACGGGCTGCCACGATACCGACCGCCCGCGTTGTATATGACCCGCCAGCCCCCATACACCAGGGTGCCATCCAGCGCCTGGTTGCTCATCTTCTCGCGCGCGATCCAGCGACTGATGTTCGTCTGCGGCATCCAGAGCCGATAAACGCCGAAGGCGCCGAAAGGTGTGGTTTCGCCCCAACGCACGTAGCACTCCCGCAGGGGGAACGCCGGCGGTACGGACAGGCGCTCCGGAAACGTCGTCGAGGCCGGCGTGCTCGCGGCGTCCTGCGCCACGATGTGGAACGCCACCAGGTTGGTCGAGTTCTGCGCCGGAATCAGACCGGTGTAAACGCCGTCGCCCGCAATCAAGTCGGCGCCCGTGCCGGCATCGTTCATCGGCGTGGTGCTGAAGGTCGGGCTGGGATCGACCCGGTAGCGCAGGTTTACAAAAGCCACACCGTCCGGATCGTACACCCTCGCCGTCACTGCCACGGCCTCACCGACGGCGGGCAGCACCGGACTGTGCACCACGCTGTGAATGGCCGGACCGGCATTGGCGACGCGGCGGCTGTTCGGCAGACCGGGCGTGCCGAGGTTGGTCGGCACCGTGAGGGTGCCCGGGGCTTCGACCCAGTTGCCATGCACCCGCACCAGCACGTCCGGATGCCCGCGCAGCCAGCGGAAGCGGGCGCGCAATGTTACCGTGGCATTGGCCGAGGGCGCCTGCGTCAGATCGGACTCGATCCGGTTGGCGCCGTTGTCTCCGCCGGAAGTGGCGCGGATGCGCAGGCTGGGCGTGGGGCTCCCGGGGCCCGCCGGCTCGGGCCGGCTCAGGTCGTGGTTGCCGCCGAGGATCCAACCCGCCGTGCCGGTGTCGAAGGTCGAATTGGCCACCAGGTTCGGTCCGCCGGCCGCGCGCACCTCGACGTCGTCCACCAGGCATTCGCCCCGACCCAGGATCATGATGTGCACCTCGTTGAAGGCGCCGTTGCCGTTGTCGGCCACGCCGGTGTGCTCCACGGTTGTCCATGGCGCCTTGAGGGTCTCGTCGCTGTCGGCCCAGTTCGGGGCCAAGCGATTGTCGCTGGCGGGATCGATGAGTTCGAGACTGCTGCCGCCGCCATCAGACCACTCGCCCCAGCGACCGCCGTCGTCGTACACGACCTCGTCCACGACGATGTAAACGGCCTGCGTGACGACGACGTTGTTGTTCGTGACGGTGAAATAGTCCGGCATGGCGAGGGCCAGCCGTTCGCCGCCGTTGGCCAGCGTGCCGCTGTAGTTGCCCACCGTGTTCGTGGCATTCAACTGCGCGTAGCGGGCCTGCAGGCGATCGCGATCGCGCGCCACCACCAGGTAGCCGCCGGCCGGAATGATCGTACCGGGCGGGATGGTGAAGCTCACGCCATCCACGAAGCGCCAGCCGCCGACGTTGACGTCCACCGCACCGCGATTGTGCAGCTCGACATACTCGTCATCATCGTCGCCCGAGATGGGGTTGTACATGATCTCGTTGATGACGATGTCGCGCAGGAGCAGGCCGGCATTGGCCGCGCCGGGGGTTTGCGCCGAGAGTTCGTGGAACGTTGGAGCGCCATCGGGAAAGCGACCGCTGGCCACGCCGTTGGCCGAGCCGTCGAAGCTGACCAGGTCGATGACGCGAGTCTGGTTCGAGTTGACGAGATAGATGCGTTCCCCGCCTGAACTCAGGGCGAAGCCAAGCTGGGACTGATCGAAGGCAATAAAGCCACCCGGCCCCAAAATGGTGTTGTCCGGGATCCGGAACTTGTTGGTGTCGCGGTCATCCGACAGATAGGCGCCGGACAGATTGACCGGCTGGCGGCCGCGGTTGTGGAGTTCGATATAATCCAGTTGCGGATCATCCGTGTGCGCGAGCCATTCGTTGATCACGACATTGCGC
>DATLZF010000748.1:0-4968 GCA_035574135.1 Candidatus Methylomirabilota bacterium | reverse complement strand
GATTTCACCCGCCGGCGAAAACCACGCGCTCTGCAAGGCCGCCTACGATTACACGCACGACATCGTCTGGTATTTCTGGAAGAAACGCAGCGGCAGCGCCGAGGACCTCGTGGGCGTGGGCGTGTTCCGTGGCGGCGAAGTCCTCAGCCCCATCGAAAACCTCACCGACCTCGCCGGCGGCGCGGCGGCCTTCCACAACTTTGCCGTCGGACCGGAAGGGCGGTTGCGCGCGCACTACAACCGCAGCACCGTCACGCCCACGAATCCCTTCGACCAGGCCACGATCTTCTATCGAGAACGCGCATTGCCCGCCGCCCTCGCGCCGACGCTGACGCTCCTGAGCGCGACCCACGACATCGTCGCCATCGCGTGGGACAGTGAATTTGCCGTGAACTACCAGGTGCAGACCTCGACCAACCTCCGCGATTGGGTGGCGGAAGCCGGTTCCCACACCGGCACGAGCGAGACGCTCACGGCCAGTGTTACAAACCCGAGCCCCCATCAGCCATTGTTCCTCCGCCTCCAAGCCACGCGCTGAGATCCCGGACGGATTGGTCCCCTCCCTGCGCCGGGTGAGGAGACGTGACCAGGGCCCGCTGCAAGCGCCACGCCCGCTTATCCAGCCGAAGACCTCCGCAGCGACGGGATGCCGCGACACGCAGCGGCGTTTTTAGCGCGAATGCGGCGGCCTCACACGGGTGGACTGGATCCGGTCCAGTTCGGCGGTCTCGATGGTTTCTGCGATGCGTTGCTGTGCGGCCTGGAGCTTCCTGAGCGCCCGGCCTTGCTCAATCATCACCTCATTCAGCTCCTCGTACTGCTTCTCGAGATGGGCGATGTGCGTTTCGAGTCGATTGAGGCGTTCTGCGAGTTCCGGGTCCATGCGATGTGGCAGCCAAGGTAGAGAAACTCAGCGCCGGCGGGCAAGGCGTGATCCGCTCGGACCGTGTCGGCTCCGGGCCGCCGAGCGGGCGCCAAGCCCGATGCCCGGATGGAGGCGCTCGCGCCGGCCGGTTGGTGCTACAGCGTCCGAAAGTTGACGTTCAACTCGTCGCCCTGCGCTTCCACCAACGCGACCGAACGGGCGAGTTGGAAACGCTTGCGCCCCGCGTAACCGGGATTCAGGAACAGCCGGCCGGCAACGGTTTCGCAAAACGGTCGGTGAGTGTGACCAAAGATGACCGCGCGGGGTTGCTCGCGTTCAAGGCGCCGCGCCAGCGATGGCTCCGGCGCATGGGGGTTGACGATATGGCGCAAGAGGAAACGGGCCGGGCCGAGGTCCACCACCTCGGTCTCGCGGAATTCCGACAGGACATCGTTGTTCCCCAGCACGGCGGTCACAGGGGCAATCTGCTCCAGCGCACGGATGATCCGCACCGACCCGATGTCGCCGGCGTGAAGGATGTGCTCCACGTCGGCAAAGATCTCGGGCAGGGCCGGATCAAAATGGTCGTGGGTGTCGGAGAGGACGCCGATTTTCATCGCCCGGTGAGCGGAGGCGGGTTCCGCCTGCGGCCGTCACGTCTCCGCCCGGTGGGGCTCCGCGGCGTCCTCCTCCCGGGCGGGCGCTTGCTCCGGCTCCGGCTCGGGGGATTCCTCGAACTTCTCGACCAGCCGCACGGCGCCGGCAAACAGGGCGGTGAACAGTCCGCCACTCAACAGGGTGTTGCGGAAGAACTGCCACGTCTCCGGATAGCCCGCCGTGCCCTTGGTCAGGGCGATGATCCAGCCGGCGAGGGTCTTGGTGTATTCCGGATTCTGGAAGGGGTTGAAGAACCAGGCGGCCGTGTTGGTGACCAGGTAGAACACAACCGCCCCGGCCAGGCCGCCGAGCACCAACCACCACCAAGCCGCCCGCGGCTGGAACCGCGTGCCCAGCCAGATCAGCAGGGCGAACGCGCCGTAATTGATGAACTGCATGGCGTGCCAGGCATCGATGCCCTGCGAGGCATAATGAAGATTGAGCAGCAGGTCCGTCGCCCCCAACGTCGCCAACGGCAACCACCACGCCAGCCACCGCGGGAGAAACACCCCGGCGCAAAAGGCCAGAGCGTAGGCCGCACTGAAGTTGGGCGGCAGCAGCCCGGGCCAGCGCGTCAGCGCAAAGGCCAGCATCAGGGCCACCGGCAGCCACACATTCCGCTTCTCATTCACCGGCGCGGATGATACGCGAGCACGGCTTGGTGACAAGCGGAGCGTAACCGCCGCTTGCGGCGCCCCTCGGAGCCACGCAGCGGGCGCCCAGGATGGCTCGGTCCGGCTGCGGGCCGCCCGCGCCCTCATCGCGATGACAGATCTGTTCCCCATCGTTTTCGAAGACGACGAGTTGCTGGTCATCAACAAACCGGCGGACCTCGTCTGCCATCCCACCAAGGGCGACGCATACTCAAGTCTAATCAGCCGGGTGCGGTTGTATCTGGCCGGCCGCGGGTCGCCGCAACTGATCAACCGGCTGGATCGCGAAACCAGCGGTCTGGTGCTGGTGGCCAAGAACGCGTTCACCGCCCGGGAACTGCGCCGGTTGTGGGAAAACCGCCAGGTCGCCAAATCCTATCTCGCCATCGTCCACGGGGCAGTGACCGCCGATTCCTTCGTCATCGAGGCCCCGCTGGGCCGCGACGACACCAGCGCCGTCGCCGTCAAGAATCGCGTGCGGCCCGATGGTTTGCCCGCCCGCACCGAATGCGAGCGGCTGATCACGTTTGCGCGGACGGAGGGCAGGTTTTCGCTGTTGCGCGTGCGGCCCGAGACGGGCCGCAAGCATCAGATTCGGATTCACCTCGCCCACGCAGGCCACCCCATTGTGGGCGACAAACTCTACGGCGGCGACGAGACCCTTTATCTGGACTTCGTGCACGGGCGCCTGGCTCCGGAGCGGCAGGCGGGACTGCTCCTGCCCTGTCAGGCGCTGCACGCAGAAACTCTGCGCTTCCGCCGGGCTGGGAACGAGGTCCGCTTCCACGCGGAGCCGGAGGGGTGGTTTCGCGACTTCCTGCCGGCAGAGGCGCTGGCCGTGGCGCGGCGCTGATTCCCCGCTTGTCGGGCGCGGCGCGGGCCGGAAGAATCCCGCCCGATGCAATGGCGTGTCTTGTGGACGGCGGTGATGATCGGGCTGGGTGGAGTGGCGCGGGGCGCGGAGGCCGTGGCCGAAGACCCTGAACAGGCGCGCGTGGCAACGGCCATCGAGGCCTTGAGCCGACTGCCGAACACCGACCTGAGCCAGAACGCGCGGCTCAAGGATACGGTGTTCAAACTCCTCGACAAAACGCGTGGCACGCCCAGCTTCGTGAGTCTGGTCCGGCAGTTCAAAATCCCCGACCAAAGCGCGGGCCTCCTCGAAGTGATCACCCGCCATCCCGCCAGCGAGGCCGCCGTCGAGGCCGTGCGACTGCTCGCGGAGCAAAACGATGCGGCCGGCCTCCGTGCCGGTTTGCGCCACACGAATCAGGCCGCGGCCGTTGTCGTGGCTGAAGTCCTTGGAACCGTGCCCGCCCGGGGCGCCCGGGGATTGTTGCTCGACGTGGTGCGCGATCCCGCGGCCGGCGGCGAGGTGCGGCGCCGGGCCGTGCGATCGCTGGCCCAGACCCGCGAAGGAGCCGAACAGTTGCTGGCCCTGGGCGAGGCCGGTGACCTGGCGGAGGAGCTGCGCTTCACGGCCGCCTCGGAACTGAACCGCGTGCGCTGGCCCGAGGTGCAGGCCAAAGCCGCAACCGTGTTCCCGCCACCAACCGGGCGAGGCGCCGAGCCGCTGCCGTCGGTGGCCGAACTCGTCAAACGCACCGGCGACGCGGCCAATGGCCGCCGCGTGTTCCACAGCCCCGCCGCGGCCTGCGCGACGTGCCATCGCGTGAAAGGCGAAGGCGTGGATTTCGGGCCGGACCTTTCCGAGATCGGCACCAAGCTGGGCAAGGATGCGCTTTACGAGGCGATCCTCGATCCGAGCGCGGGCGTGTCCTTCGGCTACGAGGCCTGGCAGGTGCAGCTCAAATCCGGCGACGAAACCTACGGCCTGCTGGCCGGTGAAACGGCCGACGACATCGCCATCAAAACCGCCGGCGGCATCGTCACGAGGTATCCAAAATCACAGATCCTGGACCGGCAGAAAATGAAGCTCTCCATCATGCCGGCGGGCTTGCACGAGGGTCTGACCACTGCCGAACTGGTCGATTTGGTGGAGTATCTGACCACGCTGCGCAAACCCTGAGCGGCCTCATGAACGCGACATCGCTCACCGTCTCCGGCACTGCGCGGCATCCGAGCCTGGGCGGACGCACCGCCACCGGCACGCTGGTCTTCACGGCGGAAGCACTGCGCTTCGAGGGCGGGGACGTGAGGGTGGAGCTGCCGCTCCGAGGGTTGCTCTTCCAGGCCGGCGGACACAACGGAGAACAGATTTTCTTCCAAAACGCCTTCAAACCGGACTGGCTTCTGGCCACGGGCGATCGGGCGATCCTCCAGCACCCGGTGTTGCAGGGGGATCCGCTGCTGCGCCGGCAGGCGCAGGCCGCGGCCCGGCGACGCATCTCGCTGCGGAAGTTCGTCGGGCTGGGCGTCGTCTGCCTCGCACTCCTCCTTGCCCTCGTCGCCACGGTCGCGTCGCAAAAATCGCGCCTGGCCCGGGCGGTGGTTGATCGCCTGCCGGCCTCGTGGGAGGAGCAGTTCGGCGACGCCGTCTTCCAAAGCATCAGACAGCAAACGCAGATCATCGAGGACGAAGCGCGGCGGGCCCGGTTGGAAGTGGTGACGCGCCGCCTGCTGCCCGCGGTGACGAACCGCAACCTGCGGTTTCAATTTCACATCGCACAGGCGAAGGAGTTGAACGCCTTTGCCATCCCGGGCGGGCATGTGGTGGTGCATACCGGGTTGCTCGATGCCGTGGCCCGCCCGGAGGAACTGGCTGGCGTGCTGGCTCACGAGATCGCCCACGTCACCCTTCGGCACAGCTTGCGCAACATGGTCGAAACCGCC
>DATLZF010000747.1:0-12928 GCA_035574135.1 Candidatus Methylomirabilota bacterium | reverse complement strand
GCCCGCTGCAAATCCTCCAGGCCCAGGCCCCGGCGCTGGCCGGGGCGGTGTTGAACTGGCGTCCCCTCAACCTCTCCAAACGCCACCACCTCTACTTGCCTTCCCCCCACCACAGGGGTCACGATCTACCCAGCTTTCCCTAAATCCTCCCGCGCGCTCAGGCAAGGGGTGGGGGTGAGCGAAGGTGCGGGCCGGCGCGCCGAATCGGTCCTCGGCGCCCTGACGGCACCGTGGTGACCACCGCTTCCGGCCGCACCCGCGGGCGCATGCGGGCTTGCCGAGCGCGGGCGGGAGTGGTGGAGTTGCGAGGCAATGATGAGCCTTCGTCGCTTTGTTCGCTTTGACCGGAGAGCGAGATGGGTTGCCGGTGGGGTGCTGATGGCGCTGCTGTGCCTGGTCCTGGCGCCGCGATCGCGAGCTGCCGAGGCACCGGCTGCGGCTCGCCCCATTGCGACCCGGGACGTCTCGTTTTCCCTCGAAGTCCAGCACGCCATCGATCGCGGTCTCGCTTGGCTCGCCTCCCACCAAAACTCCAACGGCTGGTGGTCAACCCCCGATCATCCGGCGGTGACGGCGCTGGCGTTGATGGCGTGGGCGGGGCGGCCGGAGGACAGCCCGGGCCGTGCGCCCGCGGGGCTGAGACGCGGTTACGATTTTCTCCTCCAATGCGTCCAGCCGGATGGCGGCATTCATCGGAGCAACCTGGTGACCTACAACACGGCTTTGTCGATGATGGCGTTGTTGGCAGCCCGGGAACCGGCCTACGAGAGCACGATTCGCCGGGCCCGCCGGTTTCTCGTGGGCTTGCAATCCGACTTCGGCGAGAAGGGCAGGGCGGACGACGTGTTCGATGGCGGGATCGGGTATGGCACCAAGTATTCCCATTCCGACATGGGCAACACGCTTGCCGCGCTGGAAGCGCTGCACTATTCCCGTCACCTGGCCCGGGATCGGCATGCCGGGGAGCCTGACCTCAACTGGGAGGCGGCGATCCGCTTCCTGCAGAACTGCCAGAACCTGCCGGCGTACAACAAGCAGGACTGGGTCTCCGACGATCCGAAGCACCGTGGCGGCTTCATTTACTATCCGGGCCACAGCATGGCGGGCGCGGAAACCAACGCCGCCACGGGCCGCGTGGCGCTGCGCTCCTACGGCAGCATCAGCTACGGCGGCATGCTCAGTTACATTTACGCGCAGTTGCCACCGGAGGACCCGCGGGTGCGGGCCGTGTTCGACTGGCTGCGCGCCAATTACACCCTCGACGAGAATCCCGGCATGGGCCCGCAGGGACGCTACTTCTACTTCCACACCATGGCGAAGGCCTTGACGGCGGCGGGCGTGACCGATCTGGAGCTGCGGGATGGCCGTCGCGTCCCGTGGCGGCGTGAACTCGCCATGAAGCTGCTCAACCTCCAGCAGCCTGACGGTTCCTGGATCAACACCGAACACGCGCGCTGGTGGGAAAAGGATCCCGCCCTCGTCACGAGCTATGCCGTGCTCGCCCTGGAGATGATCCACCGCGGCGGCGTGGCGCTGCAGCCTTGAGGTTGCTGCCCGCGCGCCAGCCGGGCCGCTACGCCCCGAACTTGTCGAACATCCGCGCGTTGGCCTGCATGAGGCGGATGAGGTACTTCGCCTCGAAGACGCCGAGCGAGCCCAGGTTCGCCCCGGTTTCGGTGAAGCGCTCCAGCTTGTCCGTGCCGCTGCACGCTGAGGTGAGCAACACCGGTTGCGGATGCCACGAGTGGCTCTTCATCGGACACGGGGTGGAGTGATCGCCCGTGATGGCCAGCACGTCGGGCTTCTTCGCCAGCAGGATGGGCAGCGCGGCGTCGAGGTCCTCGATGGCCTTCTTCTTCGCCTCAAAGTTGCCGTCCTCGCCCGCCTTGTCGGTGTATTTGTAGTGGATGAAGAAGTAATCGTAGTTGTCGTACTCGGCCACGTAGCGCTGAAACTGTTCGCTAATGGTCGTCGCGCCTTCCAGCTTGGTCATGCCGACGAGTTGGGCCAGGCCCTTGTACATGGGATAGACGGCGATGGCGGCCGCGCGCAGGCCGTAGCGTTCCTGAAACGTCGGGATGGCCGGCTGGTGGGCGATGCCGCGGAGCAGGAAGCCGTTGGCCGGTTTGCTTTTCGCCAGCAACGGCAGGGCCTGCTTGTAGAAGTCCGCGACCAGCTTGGCGGCTTTTTTTTGCCGGGCGGATTTCGCGTCCGTGGGCTTGACGGCGGCGATGGGCAGGCCCTCCCGGTTGGGGTCGCTGTCCGTCAACGGTCCCTCCAATCCCTTGCCGCGGAAGATGACGACGAAGCGGTGTTCCTTGCCGGCCTTGATGATGACCTCGGTGTCGCCGATGCGTTTGATTTTCTTGGAAAGGATGGCGCAGAGATCCTCGCAGATTTCGGTGGCAATGCGGCCGGCGCGGCGGTCGGTGACGACGCCCTTTGAGTCCAACGTGCAAAAGTTGGCCCGCGCGCACACGTCGCCGGCCTTGAGTTCCAATCCGAGACCGAGCGCTTCGATCACGCCGCGGCCCACCTCGAACTCGAGCGGGTCGTAGCCGAACAACGCCAGATGCCCCGGTCCGCTGCCCGGGGTGATGCCGGGGGCGACCGGGATCATCCGCCCCTGCGCGCTGTGCTGGGTGAGCGCGTCGAGATTCGGGGTCCGGGCGGCTTCGAGCGGGGTGCAGGCGTCGGGGCCGCCGGTGGCGATGTCGCCCAAGCCATCCAGCACGACGAGCGCGAGTTTGGCGCCCGTCGGGACGGTGAGTTTGGAGTATAGATCGTCGAGTTTCATCTCAGTTCAGGTCAAGTGAAGATTGACGGACCAAGCCCTGCCGGCCGAGGCCGGCAAAACAGCGCGGGATAGTGCTGGCAAGCCGCCAGAGCCGTCAAGGCGTGAAAACCGGGTCGAACTCCCACGGCGAACGGCCGGGAAGTGCGGCAGGAACGAGACTCCGCCGCTACCCCTTGCGCGCGAGCACTTCGAGGTATTCCGCGTGCACCTCGGTCTGGCCCGGCGCGGGGGAGACATTGCCGGCGGCTTGCAGTTCCTCCATGGCGCGGCGCAAGGCGGCCTGCCCGCTCGGGGGCAGCATCTCGAAGGCGCGCCGGGTGGGGCCGTAGTAGTTGCGGAAAAACTCGACCGTCTCGGCGGGAGAAAAGGGGTAACGGAGCCGTGCCACGCGCCGCGCGCAACGCACTTCGGAGAACTCCTGCAGCCGGGCGCGCGTTGCCGATTCGTCACCCCACAGCAGGGGGGAGGGAACTCCGGTGGGCGGGGGAGGCAGATGCGCTTTGAACACCTCGAACATCTGCCCGATGAACCCTTCGGGCGTCCAATTGGCGAGCGCCACGAGGCCCCCGGGCTTCGTAACGCGGAACAATTCCTCCGCGACGACCTCCGGTCGGGGGGCGAACATCACGCCATACATGCTCACCACCAGGTCGAAGCTGGCATTCGGGTAGGGCATGGCCTCGGCATCGCCCTCGGTGTATTCGATAAACAGACCTTCGTCGGCGGCCCGGGCACGCGCCTGGACGACGAGGTTCGATGCCAGATCAAGCCCGTGCACGATGGCCCCGCCCCGGGCGGCAATCACCGCCAGGTTGCCGGTGCCGCAGGCGGCGTCGAGCACGCGCAGTCCCGGCCGCAGTGGCAGCCGCGCCATGAACTCCTCGGCCGATGGCACGCTGTAACGCGCGATCTCGCCGAAGTCGCCCGCCTCCCAGGTGGCCTTTTGGCGGGCTTTGAGTGCGGCCATTTCGTCTCCGGTGCCCAACGGAATTGATGGGGGAGTCATGAATTAAGAAGAGAGTTGCTTCTGAAAAGCCATTGCTGAGGGGTGATGCCAGAATGGCAGCCGGTCGGCTCAGGCCCCCGGAGGCTTCGAGGCGCTCTTGGCGCCGGCCGCTTCCCAGGCCGCCATCTCGGCGGCCCGCAGAGCGCGGAGGTGTTCCCGCCGGCCGCGCAGGATCAGTCGCGGCATGTGCACGTGGGAAACCCGAGATTCACGCTGGCGGTCCCGCAAGAAGGCGAGTTGAGCCCACGGGGAGAGCTGGTCGATTTGGGAGGGGGTGGGGGACAGGGATGCTTTCATGGAGAGGGACGGGCGTGGGGCGCGGATTGACGCGAAGCCGCAGCCTGCGGCCGGCGCGGGATGACGTTGCGGTTGAGGCGAAAATCGCGGACGCTGGCGCCGGTCCGTTCCACTTGGACACGCCAGCCGGCATCGATTCCCTGCCGGGGGCGGGAAGTGCCGTAGTGCTGGGCCAGCGTTGGTCTGATCGTCACGGCTGTATGAGTAACCCGTCGCCTCGGGGCGAACAATGGAACCAATGGTGTAGCGGTCGGCCGGAGGACTCGCGAACTCCGGAGGTTCTCTTGCGCCTCTGGTTCGAGCGCAGCCTCGACGCGGTCGTCCTGATCGATCTGCAGCGGGGGGCGCTGGTGGATGGCAATGCCGCCGCCGTTGCTCAACTGCGCTTTCCGTCGAAAGAACAATTGCTCAGGGCCGACCCCGCCACGCTGTATCCCGCGCGGCAATCCAATGGCCGCCTGTCCACCGACATGTTGAAGGAGGCCGCCACCGCGGTGGCGCGCACGGGCGGGCATCGGCTGGAGTGGTTGGCGCGGCGATACGACGGCACGGAGGTGCCTTTGGAGGTGGTGCTGACCGCGTTGCCGGTCCCGGAGCGTCCGCTCGTTGTGGCGGTGGCGCGGGACTTGTCCCCGCGGCAACAGACGGAGACGCAGTTCCGGCAATTGAACGCCCTGCTCGAGCAGCGCGTGGCTTTGCGCACGGCGGAACTCGCCGCCAGCGAGGCGCGGCTGCGCACGCTGGTCGAATATGCCCCCGAAGCCATCGTGGTGTTCGACGCCGACACCGGCCGCTTCATCACCTGCAACGACAACGCCACCCGGCTCTTCGGCCTCAGCCGTGAACAGTTGATGCAGGTGGGGCCGGTCGAGACCAGCCCGCGGGTGCAGCCGGACGGGCGTCTTTCGGCCGATGCCGTGCGGCACTGGTTGCAACAGGCCCTCGAAGGCAACGCGCCGGCCTTCGAGTGGATGCATCGCCACTCCGACGGCCACCTGATCCCGTGCGAAATCCGCCTCGTCCTCCTGCCCGGCGATGGCCGCCGCCTCATCCGGGCCAGCATCCTGGACAACACCGAACGGCAGCGGCGCGAGCGGGTGCTGCAGGCCACGTATCAGATCTCCGAGGCGGTTCACTCGGCCGAGGATTTGCCGAGGTTCTATGCGCGGGTGCACAGCATCGTGCAGACGCTCATGCCGGCGCGGAACTTCTATCTCGCGCTGCTCGATGAGACCACCCAGACGATTTCCTTTCCCTACTTTGTCGATGAACAGGCGGATGCCTGGCCCGCTCCCCGCCCCATTGGCACCGGCCTGACCGGTGTGGTCCTGCGCACCGGCAAGCCTCTGCTGGTCAGCCGCAACCGGGCCGCGCAGTCCAAGCGCATCGGCAACACCCTCGTGCTGGAGGGCGTGGACGTGCCTTACGTCGAGGCGGGGACCAGGGCGGCCATCTGGCTCGGGGTGCCGCTGCTGTCCCAGGGGCGCCCTTTCGGGGTCATGGCCGTGCAGGATTATCATCTCGAGTCGGCCTACGGCGAGACGGAGAAGCAGATTCTGACCTTCGTCGCCGAGCAGACCGAGCTGGCCATCAAGCGGAAGGCGGCCGAGCAGGCCTTGCGCGAAAGCGAGGAAAAGTTCCGCGCCCTCTTCGAGGCCACCAGCACGGGGGTGATGATTCACGACGAGGAAAAGTTTCTCGAGGTCAATCCCGCCGCCATCCGCATCATGGGCTACGAGCGGGCGGACCAGATTGTCGGGCGGCACCCGAGCGCGTTTGCCCCGCCGACCCAGCCCGACGGGGAGGCCTCCGGCGTGGCCGCTGCGCGGCACATCGCCGAGTGCCTGGAGCGAGGCCACACCCGCTTCGAGTGGACCAACCTTTCCCCGGCCGGCGAACTCATCCCCATGGAAGTCATCCTCACCCGCATCGAGATGGGCGGCCGACGGGTCATCCAAGCCGTGGTGACCGACATCCGGGAGCGCAAGAAGGCCGAGGAGGAACTGCGCGCCAGCGCGGCGCGGCTGCGCGAGAGCGAAGCCCGGTTCCGCAGTGCCTTTTACAACAGCCCCATTCGGACGAGCATCGCGCGCGTGAGCGACGGCCGATTCATCGAAGTCAACGATGCCTTCCTGGAAGGACTCCACCTCCCCCGCGAGGCGGTCATCGGCAAGGACTCGACCGAACTGGACATCTGGGTGAACCCGGAGGAGCGCGCGGCCTTCTGGGCCGACCTGAAGGCGCACGGCACCATCCGCCATCGCGAGGTGACCCTGCACAACCGGCTGGGCGCCCGCTACACGATGCTGCTCTCGGCGGATATCGTGGAGATCCGGGGCGAACCCCACGTGCTGGTGAACTCGCTGGACATCACCGACCGCAAGCGGGCGGAGCAGGAGCTGCTGCGCACCCTGGCCCGGGAGAAGGAGTTGAGCCAGCTCAAGAGCAACTTCGTCTCGCTCGTCTCGCATGAGTTCCGCACGCCGCTGGGCATCATTTCGAGCTCCTCGGAGATCCTGCGCGACTATCTCGACGACCTGCCGGAGGCCGAACGGCGAGAGCATCTCGATTCGATCGTCCGCAACACCCGGCGCATGTCTGAGTTGATGGAGGAGGTGCTGGTGCTGGGGCGTCTCGACGCGGGCAGGATGGCCTTCTCGCCGGCACCGCTCGATCTGGGGGAGCTGTGTCGCCGGTTTGTGGACGAGGTGCTCGTTGCCACCGCCCATGCCTGCCGCATCGAGCTTCAGATCGATGCCCTGGCCCCGGACTGCCGGGGTGATGAGCGCCTCCTCCGGCATATTCTCACCAACCTGCTCGTCAACGCGGTGAAGTACTCTGAACTCGGCCGGGCGGTCACCTTGCGCGTGGCGCGCGATGGTCGGGAGGCCGTTTTCATCGTGCGCGATCAGGGCATCGGCATTCCCGAGGCGGACCAGGGCCGGCTGTTCCAGGCGTTCCAACGCGGCGGCAACGTCGGTTCCCGCACGGGCACCGGACTGGGCCTGGTGATCGTCAGACGCTGCCTTGAACTTCACGGCGGCCACGTTAGGGTCCAGAGCACGGTCGGCGTGGGCACGACCGTGACCGTCCGCCTGCCCCTGTTTGAACATCCGGCCTGAAGCGCTGCGCCTAGCCATGAAAATTCTCGTGATCGAAGACGAACCGGAGATGCGACGAAATCTCGCCACGATTCTCCGCCTCGAAAAGTTCCAGCCCGTGACCGCCGAGAACGGACGCGCCGGCATTGAAACTGCACAGCGGGAACGTCCGGACCTGATCCTCTGCGACGTGATGATGCCGGAACTCGACGGCCACGGCGTCCTCGCCGCGTTGCGAGCCGACGCGGCCACGGCGGCCATTCCGTTCATCTTCCTGACCGCGAAGGGGGAAAAGCCGGACATCCGCGCGGGTATGAACCTCGGCGCCGACGATTACCTGACGAAGCCCGTCGTGAAGGCCGAGTTGCTGGCCGCGATCCGGACCCGTCTCGAACGTGCCGCGCAGCAAGCCCAACCCGCCTTCAAACCCAACTTCGCCTCTGCCCGCCCGCTGGAGACCGCGCTTGGTCTGACGCCGCGCGTGGCCGAGGTTCTGCTCTGGCTGGCCCAGGGAAAAACCAACGCCGAGATCGGCGCCATCCTGGGCAGTCAGGAGAGCACGGTGAAGAAGCAGGTGCTCGACATCTTTGCCAAACTCGGCGTCGAGACGCGCACCGCCGCCAGCCTGCGCGCCCTCGAAGTGCTGAGCTCGCCGGCAGTCCATCGGCCGCCGGAAGAAGCGGCACCGGGTCGGTGAGTCGGGTCGAAGTCAAGCAACGGGGTGAGGCCCGCGTCCCGGCCAGGCGCGCTCCCCGGTTCCGTTGGGGGCCGTTTCAGGCGGCGAGGAACGGATGGGACGACCGTTTCCAGGAAGGCGGATACGACAAGGAATGCGGAGAGCCGCTCGGTTCGTTGACACCCTGCAGGCCAATGCCTACGGTCCCTTGCAGTATGACCGCACTTCTGGATTCGTTGCTGCAATTGATCCGGCGCACCTCGGCGGAGATCCCCGACGACATACAGGCCGCCATCCTGGCATCTCTCGAGCGGGAGAAGCAGGGCACCATCGCCGAGGCCGCCATGAAGATCATCGAGCGCAACATCCAGCTCGCCAAACAGAAGTCGCAGCCGATCTGCCAGGACACGGGCAGCATCCTGTTCTACGTCGAGGCCCCGGCCGGCTGGGACCAGATCGCGTTCGAGGAGACGGCCAGGGAGGCCGTGCGCCTCGCCACCAAGAAGGGATTCCTGCGGCAGAACTCGGTCGATTCGTTGACGGGCAGGAACGACGGCACCAACGTCGGCCCGGGCTCGCCCACGTTGCATTTTCACCAGCACCGGTCTTCCGAGGTGCGCGTCCGCCTCGTGCTCAAGGGCGGCGGTTGCGAGAACGTCGGCGCCCAGTATTCGCTCCCCATCGAGAAGCTGCACGCCAACCGCGACCTCGACGGCTGCCGCAAGGTAATTCTCGACGCGGTGCTGCAGGCGCAGGGCAAGGGCTGCGGTCCCGGTGTGCTCGGGGTGTGCATCGGCGGCGATCGGGCCACCGGCTACGAATTTTCCAAGCAACAATTCCTGCGCAAACTGTCGGATCGGAATCCCGTGCCGGAGCTTGACGCGCTGGAGCAGGACATCCTCAACACGGCGAATGAACTCGGCATTGGCCCGATGGGCTTCGGCGGCAGGACCACTCTGCTCGGCGTGAAGATCTGCGCCATCAACCGATTGCCCGCCTCGTTCTTCGTCAGCGTGAGCTACATGTGCTGGGCGTATCGCCGGCAGGGCGTGACGCTGGCGCCGGACGGCCGCATCGAAGGCTGGTTGTATTGAGAACGCGCGGCGGAGCGGCTACGGCACGATCACGCTCTTCGCGCAGCGCCACCCGGCTGTCGTCGCCAGGGCTTCGTTTGCCTGCTCCAGCGGAAAACGATGGCTGACCATCTCGGCGAAGGGAAACTCGCGACGATGCTCCCGGAGAAACGCGATGGCGGCCAGCAGGTGACGGGGCTCGCTCGACCATGAGCCGACCACGTGCAGTTGCTTGCGCGTGACCACGTGCGGGTTCCACGCCACCGGGCCCGCGTCGCAGTAATGGCCGAGGATGAGATACTTTCCGCCATCGCGGCACATCTCCATGCCTTCGACAACCGCGGAGGGGTGCCCGACGCATTCGAGCACGACGTCCGCGCCATAACCGCCGGTGAGCTGGCGCACGGCGTCGATGCGCGCGCCTGGTTCGCGCGCGTCGTCGAGGTCGATGACGTCATCAGCTCCGAACCGTTTGGCCATTTCGAGCCGGTGCCGGGGCCCTCCCAGCACAATGACGCGGCCTGCGCCGGCGCTTTTGGCGACGGCCAGCGCGGAGATGCCGACCGGACCCGCGCCCTGCACCACCACCGTATCCCGCCATTCGATGCCCGTTCGTTCGATGCCGTGAATGGCCGTGATGAGGGCACAGCCGGCGCCGATCAACGCCTCGGTGGGCAAATCATCGGGCAGCTTGAAGATGTTCGCGCGGGGTCGCAGGTAGTGAAATTCCGCATAACCGCCCAGGAAATGCGGCTTGTCATCGCAGCGATAGCCGATGCCGTAGGCGCGACGGTGGGGGCAGCGCGTGGGTTGGCGCTTGACGGAGCAGTAATAACATTGGCCGCAGGAGGTCGAGGAGGTCCAAGTCACCCGGTCGCCCACGCGCAAGGGCTGTCCAGTCCAGTCTCGTTCGAGGCCCGCGCCCAGTTGCTCGATGTGGCCGACCGTCTCGTGGCCGAGGATGACGGGAAGCTGAATGGGCAATTCGCCCTTCCACAGATGCACGTCGGTGCCGCAGATGCCAGCCATCTCGGTGCGGACGAGGGCGGCGCCGGCTTCCGGGGCGCAGGGAAGGGGAAACTCACGCAGGACCAAGGGCGCTTTGAAGCTTTCCAGGACGGAGGCTTTGGCGAGGGTGCTCAAGGGGGTGCATCCGGTGTTGGATGGGGTCTGCTCCCGCCGTGAACCAGGACGCGGCCGATCCGTCGCCCGGCTCGAACCGGGGAGCGGCCCGGCACCGCCGCCTCGCCGGGTGGGTGGCCGCAGTTCACGTCGGCTTTGCGAAGGTCCCGCCTTTCCATCCTCCAACTGGGTGTGGCCCGGCCTTGTGCCCGTCGAAGCTCTGTCCTGCTTCGGTTCAAGCCGGGATGGCACGCCGGACTGTTCATTCAAGCGCCTCCGGCGGCGAAGGTCTCCGCCAGGGCCACGGCTTTCAGCATGGCCTTGGCCTTGTTTACCGTTTCCTGATGCTCGGCTTCCGGCTCGGAGTCGTTGACCCAGCCGCCGCCTGCTTGAACGTAGGCCCTGCCGTCTTTGATCAGCGCGGTGCGGATGGTGATGCAGCAATCGAGGTTGCCGTTGAAGGAGAAATAGCCAACGCAGCCACCGTAGGGACCGCGCGTGGTCTGCTCCAGTTCGGAAATGATCTGCATGGCGCGAATCTTCGGCGCCCCCGACAGCGTGCCGGCCGGAAAGGTGGCCCGCATGAGGTCGTAGGGGGATTTGTTTGACGAGAGGCGCCCTTCGACCTGGGAGACGATGTGCATCACGTGGCTGTAACGCTCGATGATCATGAGGTCCTTCACCTGCACGCTGCCGTAGTCGCAGACCCGGCCGAGATCGTTGCGGGCCAGATCGACCAGCATGACGTGCTCGGCGCGTTCCTTGGGGTCGGCGAGCAGCTCCTGTTCGAGTGCGAGGTCTTCTTCTGGCGTCCGACCCCGCCGCCGCGTGCCGGCGATGGGGCGGATCTCCACCCGGGAATTCTCGCACCGGACGTGGATCTCGGGCGAGGCGCCGACCAGCGCGAAGCCGTCGAGTTCGAGCAGGAACATGTAGGGCGACGGATTGATGGAGCGGGCGGCACGGTAGATGTCCAGCGGCGCGGCCTTGACCGGCGTGGAGAATCGCTGCGAGCCGACCACCTGGATGATGTCCCCGGCGGTGATGTATTCCTTGGCCTTGCGCACGTTGGCGAGGAATCGTTCCTTGCCGACGTTGGACTCAAAGGGGACGGAGGGCACCTCCGGCGGCACGGTCAGTGGCACGTACTCGGTAGGCTGTTCGAGCAGGGCCACCAAACGGTCAATCTCGGCCGTCGCGTTCTCGTAGGCCTCGGCCGGCGTCGCGAATTCATCCAGCACCGCGTTGACGAGCACGGTGATGGTCTGGGCCACGCGATCGAAGATGAGCAGCTCGTCGGCGATGAGGAAACACATCGTCGGCGTGTGCAGTTCATCGTGTGGCGGCCGGGCCACCACCGGTTCGATGTCGTGGATAAACTCGTAGCCGATGAAGCCGACCGCGCCCCCCGTGAACCGAGGCAGGCCCGGCAGCGCCACCGGCTTGAACTTGCGCAGCAGCGACTCGACGACTTCAAGTCCGTCGCGCACGGTCGATCCCTGGCCGCCTGGCGCGGCGCCGGGTTGGACGAAGAATTCCCCGGCCGGCCGGCCGTTTTCCGTGACTTCGACGCGGGCGCCGATTTGGCGGACGATGGCGCGGGGATTACAGCCAACGAACGAGTACCGGCCGAGATGCTCGCCGCCTTCGACGGACTCGAAAAGGAAGGATTCCCCCTGCCCGCGGATCTTGCGGTAGGCCGAGAGCGGCGTTTCGAAGTCGGCCAGCAACCGGCGAGTGACCGGGATCAGGTTGCCCTGGGCGGCCAGCCGGGTGAACTCGTCGAGCGATGGCGAATACATGGCGCGCCAGTTTTAGCGGACGACGCGAGGATCGCGCCATACGGAAATCGTGATGTACCCCCGGGTTTCGGGCGTCGTGGTCGGTGTCACCCGTGTCGGATGGCGCGTGACAGGTGGGGGCTCCCCGCCAGCACGAACCGCAGCGGTCGATCGGCCGCCTTGGAGATTCCTATCCGCGGCGTGACTTGGACCGGGCCTTGCTTGGCGACCACGGCTTGCCGCTCGGGATTCTGCGCGATGAGCAGCGGCGAATCCGGCGCGCAGACATCCACGCCGTCCAACTCCCGGTCGATGGCCAGCGCCTGGCAGATTCGGGCCGGGCCGCTGGTCAGACGGTTGGCCGGGGCAGGTCCTCTGCGCGAGCGCATCAGAGCGGTCCCGAAGATCGGTGCCAGGGCACGGATCAGAACCGCCTCGGCGCGGCCGGCCGGCTGGCACACCGCATTCACGCAGTAATGCAGGCCGTAGATCAAGTACACGTAGGCATGGCCGGGCGGGCCGAACATGGCTCGATTGCGCGCCGTGAGACCTCCGAAGCCGTGGGAGGCCGGATCCTCCACGAGGTAAGCCTCGGTTTCGACGATGATGCCGCCGCAACATCCCTCGGCCGTGCGGCGGATCAGCCAGTGCCCGAGAAGCGCCGGAGCGACTTCGGCGGCCGACGGCTGGTAAAAGGACCGGGGCAGCGGTGCAAACACAAGGGGGTGTTGCCATCCCGGTGCCCGTGAGGGAAGCCCGCTCATAGATCGGCAGGGGGGATGAGGACGGGGGAGAGAATCAACCCGCGCGCGGCCCCAAGGGCGTGGGTGGGGCGTTGGTTTCGTCTGCCATCTTGCGGATGACCTCTTTGAAGCGAGGGATGCCTTCGTCGAAGGCGGCAGCCATGGGCAGCACGGGCGTCCTGCGTACGTGGCGTTTGAATGTCTTGAGATTCTTTTCGGCTTGCGGTTCGTCCATTTTGTTGGCCACCACCAGCCGGGGGCGGGTCAGCAGTGTGGGGTCGTAGAGCTCCAGTTCGGTCAGCAATTGCCGGTAATCGTCCCACGGCAGGCGG
>DATLZF010000746.1:0-3100 GCA_035574135.1 Candidatus Methylomirabilota bacterium | reverse complement strand
TGGCAGTGTGATGTCGAACAACTGCGAGCGGCCCACCACCACCCGCCCCCAGCCGCAAAAGATGCCAAACTCCGGCGAGCAACTGTCTTCCACCGGCACGCTTTGCGACAGCGGGATGACCACGCCGTTGGTCTGGCCGGTGGCGGGGTCAAGCTCGTGCAACGCCGTGGCCGTGCCGCTACCGGCCATCGTGCCCTCCTCGTTCGCGAAGGCATACACCTTCTCGGTGCGCAGGTCCGAAACGATGATGAATCCCGACTCGATGCTCATGGGATTGGCCAGCGCGTTGGCGTCCCAACGCCGGAAGTCCGACGCACCAACACGGCTGGCGAACAGATAATCGGCCGACGCGGCGAGGTTGCCCGCCAGGCCGGCGTCGGTCTGCACGACGTTGTTGGTCGTGAGCGTGACGATCTTGAACCAGTTGGTGTTGGTGGCGGCCAGGCCAGGTTGTGCTGCGGCCGCCAGCAGACCGGCGGCAAACAGCCAGGGCGAGAGTTTCGATGTGGATGATCTTTTCGTGTGGTTTGTTGGGTACTTCATGTGGTTGGACAGACTTAAGGAAACAATCGGGTTATGGTTTGAACAGGCGGCAAAGCCTCGCGCGCAAACATGGCCGAGATGAGCACCGCATTGGCCCATCCCCGGATCGCAAGGCGGCGTTGGAGCAACTGAGGCGGGCCTTCTTGAGGTTTTGCTCTGGTCCTCATGTAGCATTGCGGTTGAGTCGGGCATTGGTGGCTGATGTTGCGAAACCGGTTTACGGACTGAACCGCAGCCGGAAGAAAGCGGCGTTGGTGTGGGGTTGCGGCAGTTCGAGGCGCAGGCGCTCGATGAGGTTGCTGACGCCGCGCGAAGACCAGACGCCGTTGGTCACGGTCTCCCAATCGAGCAGGTTCGTGCTCTGGAGCATGGTGTAGGTGGCATTCGTGGCGGCGAGGGCGCGGTTGAATTCGAGGCCCAAGACGCCGTTGGTGCGGTCAATCGTCAGCCCCGCCAACAGCGGCGCGGTGGCCTGGCGCGGGTTGGTGCCGAAGAGGTATTCGGTCTCGTTGCTCAGGCCGTCGCCGTCGGCATCCTCCGCCTGGGAATCCGGTTCGAGGAAGTGGTAGTAGGCCCAGGTGGCGTAGGTCATGGGCAGGTTGGCGTTGCCGGCCTCGAGCGGCACGGAGATCACGTTGGCGGTGGGCGTAGGGGTAGAAGGGATCGTGGCCGCGGTCAGGCTCTGCTGCATGCTGACCAGCGTGAGCGGATACGTCCCCAGGTAATCCGCCGTCGGGCTGGGAATGCCGACGGTTTCCTGATCGTAGAGCGAGTCGTGAACGCCCGGTTGGAGGAAGCGATGGATAGCTCCGGCGTTGGGATGCAGCGGCACGCGGCCGTCGAAGGGCATTTTCACCACCAGCGCCGCGCCGATGCCGCTCCCGGTCGCGCCGGTGATGTCGTAAAGGTCCGCCGAGTTGCCCAGCAGCAGTACGCCGTCGTCGGTGGCGGTCAGGTCAAAGCAGTTCTCCTCACTAAACTGCCGCTCGTAGGAGGTGAGCCAGCGCACGCCCAGGTTGTCGTTGAGGCAGGCCGTCAGGACGGCGCGGTCCGCGCCCAACGCGGTCCTGCCGGCCACGATCACGCCCGCCGGCGTCCAGACCAGGCGCACGCCCCTGTCCCAAACAGTGCGGCCCGAGTTGGGCAGCCAATCGCGCAGGCCGGTGTAGATGGCGTCGGGATCAGTTGGCGAGGGATTGGCCTGCACCAGGGTTTGGCCGTCGTATTGGCCCATGTCCGCGTAATCCATGCGGGCGGGCGGATACACGATGGTTTCGCCCACCGTGACCATGCCGAGCAGGTCGCCGTCAGGGTTGTAACGCCCGACCTGCAAGGTGGGCTGGGTGAAAAGGACGGTCTGGTAGCGTTGGCCGCAGGTGTAAACCGTGCCGTCGGGCGCTTCGGTCAATCCGGACCAGTCCATGCCGAGCGCCGAAGCCGAGCGCCGGGCTTTCTCGAAAGAGCCGTCCGCCCCGGCCCACAGCAGCCAGCCGCCCGAAACCACGCCCGGTCCGGGCACGTTCGTGCCGTCGGGGCTGAGCTTGTGCAGGCCGCACAACAACAGCCCGCCGTCGCGGCGCACGATGGCGTCGGTGACGACTTCGTGGTCCACGGAGTCGAAATATTTCGCCCACACCAGCGTGCCGGCGGCGTCGAACTTGAGCACGAACGGGTCGGTGTCCATCGTGCCGCCGCCGTAAGAGCCGCCGAGATGATCGCCCCGGTCGCGATGGCCGACGACGAAGATTTCGTGGTCGCCGCCGCCCAGTTCGCGCACGAGCACTTTGGCCGGATACGGGTTCTGCAACAAATTCGAGGCGTTTTGCAGGGCCACGCTGTTGCTCCACACGAAGCCGCCCGCGCCGGTGAATTTCTGCGCGAACACGCCGCCCTGGCCCACCGTGCCGGCCACCACCACGCCGCCATCGGGCGTGCCGGCAATCTGCTGCGCAGGCCAGCCGCTCAAGCGGCTGATGGCCCAGGCCACTTCACCCGTGGCGTTGAGCCGCAAGAGCACCGGGCCGGAAAGGTCCTGTAGCAACACGAACACATCCTCGGCCGTCCCCGCCACCCGACACACGCTGCCCGGACCGGGTTTGCTGTTGCCCTGTTTGAGCAAGCGCGCCCAGCGGACATGGTCGCCCTCGACGTTGCCCAGCGGATGGGTCGGGCTCGCCGGCGGCGTGGGCAGGCCGGGCAATTTGTCGAGGAAACGGGCCAGCTTGGAGAAGGACGTGCCCGCGTCCATCAACTCCAGCCCCAGCAGCCGCATCCGCAACCCGGCCCGCAGGTCCAGCTCGCCCTGGAGCGACCACCACGGGTTGGCGAGCGGACTGAGGTTGAACGTGCCCGTGCCGCGCACGCCGAGGTAAGGGCCGACGAAATTGTCCACGAGCAACTCGAGGCTGCCTTCCACCCAGGCAGAGGCGTTGACCGTGAGCACCTCGGACAAGGTCGGCGGGCTGACATCCAGTGGCGTGATGGTTTGGAACGGTTCGTAAAAGAACTCGTCGCCCGCCGGGCGGCTGGCGTCCCAGCCCATCGTGCAACCCGCCTC
>DATLZF010000745.1:0-4149 GCA_035574135.1 Candidatus Methylomirabilota bacterium | reverse complement strand
ACCCGCCCGCCGGCATCGAAGTCATACCCGGGAAATCGAAATCCACGCCGCCCCGCACCCGCCACCGGTTGGTGGGGAATTGCGGGTCGTAGAGCGCCACCGGCTGGCCGGTGATGTTGCGCAGCAACACGTATTCGTCGTTCTGGTTGTCCACATCGCCCGGCAGGTCCGGCGGGTGATACATGATCTGCTGGATCACCACCGGCCCGACGCGCGGCCCCGAGTTGGCCGCGCCCAGTGTCACGCTGATCTGGGCCGGGTACTCCTCGTCGCCGGTGCTGGTGACGTGGCGGCCAAAGGATACCCCGTTGGCCGCCGGGCCGAAGGCAAAACCGTGGCTGTAGCCGGTGAGGTTGGTATTGGCGTCGCCGGACACCAGATACACCTCTTCACCGGTGGAACTGAGGTTGAAGCTGCCATTCATGCCCGGTGTGGAGTTGAAGTCAGCCTCGGTGAAGACGAGAAAGCCGCCCGCCGGAATCATCGTGCCGTCCGGGATTCGGAACTTCTTCGGCGCCCCGCCGTCATCCGTCAGGAACCAGCCGCCGATGTCCGCTTCGGCCGCAGTGGGGTTGAACAACTCGATGGCGTCCACCTGAGGCAGATCGGTGTGGGTGAGCACCTCGTTGATGACCACCCCGGGCGTCAGCGGCGCCGGATCATCCTCGCCAGGGGAGCCACCGGGATGGGTACTGGCGCGCCAGTGAGCGGGGTTTCCGGGGTCGGGATTGGCGTCCGGATTCCGGGGCACGAGCGAGAACCCAAAGCCATCGGGCGTGACCGGCCAACGCCCGCTGTCCTTGTACGAGACTTCGAGCACCTTGCCGCCGAGTGGGTGGGAGAGGGTGATGGTTTCGCCGCCGTTGTTGAGGCTGCCCGTGTAGGCGCCGCTGGCCGCGCGGCCCGCGTACTTGGCGGCGAACTGCGTCGGGTTGCTGGCCAGCACCCAGAACTGCCCCGGCGCCAGCCGCGAGCCGTTGGTGAAGGTGTAGTTGATGCCGGCGGTAAAAGTAAGGCCGCCCAGATCGATGACGTTGGTGCCGGTGTTCTTGAGTTCGAGGAACTCGAAGGCGCTGCCACTGGTCGCACCCACATCGGGCGGGTTGTACATGATCTCGCTGACCAGGAGCGGGCGGAGGTCCTGGGCCGGATAGAAAGTGCGCTCCCGGATGGCGCTCCACGTCGTGCCGTTGCGGACGCGGGCGCGGATCGTAACGGGGAAATTGATCACTATGGGCGTGCCCGGGGTGTAGGCGATGGCAGCCGGCGAAACGTTGCCCCCGCGCAGGCGCGGATCGGAGCCGTCGGTGGTGTAGAAGATCTGGCCGCCGGCGTTGTTATTGGTCAGATAGAGCGAGAACCCGGCGGGCACGGCGCTGGTACGGGTACTGAAGATCGGCGCGTTGAGGTTCGGGAACAGGCCGTCCGCCCGCAGTTGGTTGAGGAGAACAGCGGTGCGGCCGTTGATGAAGCCGCTGACCGTACTGCGCATGGCGCTGAGCCAGGTTTCCCGCGTGTAAGCGGTGGCGTTCTTGGCGTCGCCCCAGCGGGCCGACTCGGCCACGATGGCGCGGTTGATCTCGTTGCTGCGAACGAGGAAGGCGGCCAGCATGCCCTCGACCGAGAGCGGGCCGCCATCAAAGCAATGCTTCTGCACGCGGTCGGCCACGAGCATGCGGAATTCGGCGTTCGGGATCATGCGGAACCAGATGTATTGCGGCGTCGAGCGTTGGATGGCTGCGGCCGCACCGCCGGATTGCGTCAGCGGGTTGCCGCAGGTCCAATCCGGATTGATCACGCCGTAGGTGTTTGGGGGGGTGGTGGCAGCAAGGTCCACGATGCCGGTTCGATCCTCGTTCACGTTGAGCAGGGTGTGCTCGGCGTCGTGGGAAATGAAGCGGAAGCCGCCGAACTGCCCGGTGCGGTTGCGCACGCCGTACCAGTTGTTGGGCGAGTCATTGCCCAGGAAGTTGGAGATGGGCGCGTCGAGATTGCCGCCGTAGAGGATGACGAGCATGTAGTCGATGAGGTTGGGAACATCGATGAGATTCTCGTAAGCCGGGTTGGGCGTGCCATCGACATTGAGGCCCTGCACCTTGAAATAATCCACATCGCTGGCAAAACCATTGGTGGCCGCGCGCCACAGGCGGTACCAGGCGTCAGTGTTGCCGTCGGTGGCCCCACTAATGTAGCCATCGAGTTGTTTGATGGTGTCGTAATCTTCCTCGCGACCGCCGATGTAGGATTCGGCGAACGCAGCCTCCGGACGTTCCTCGGTGTTGTAGAGGCCCCAGTACACGCCGTTGATGTACAGGTGATAAAAGTTGCCCCGCGTGCCGAGGCCGTTCATGGCGAGCTGCGCGTCGCGCGACATCACGTCGCGCAGGCAGATCATGCGACTGTCGTTCTGGAAGGACCACGAGTAGTTCTGCATGGTACGCAGGTCGAACTTGTCAAAGCTCTGCGCGCCTGTGGGCCCGAACACGGGGTAATCCAGCTTGGACAGGCCATACTCCTGGCGAAAGAAGATGCGGAAGGCATGCTTCGGGTTGTCGGGACTGCGGCTGAAGCCCCCGCGGATGCGCACCCCGCAGTTGGCCTGAAAGCCCTCGGTATCGTCCGGATAAATCAGCTCGATCGAGGCCGGGCGCTCGTTGGCAATGCCGTCACCGCCGGGATTGTTGTAAATCTCCACGAACTGGGCGAGATCCATCACGATTGAGTAGGTGGGGATTGCTTTTAGGTCGTCCTTGATGGTGGCCGAGTACTCGGGCGAGTTTCTCACGATGTTCGTATCCATGCCGTAGTCCCACACCTGGCCGGAACCGGTGTTCTTCCGCTGCGCCGGCCAGCCAGGGCCGGGTGCCACCTCATCGGGCTGTCTCACGATGTCGTCGAGAAACAGATACGTCTGCGCGTCCACGTCCGAGGGCAACAGGCCCGTTTTGAAAGCCGCAGCCCGCACCACCTTCGTGCCAGAGATGGGAATGGGCCCGGAATACACAAGTCCCGTTGTGGGGGTCGGGGCGGCGCCGTTGGTGGTGTAGCGAATGGTCACCCCCGGCGTCGCACAGGTGATCGAGAGCGAGAAGGCGTTGGTGTAGAAGCCGCGTTTGTGACTGAACTTGGTGTCCGCCACCACCCCGGTGATGGTGCTGCTCCCGTTGGCCGCTCGGGGCGTCGGCGTCTGAAAGTATTTCAACTGGTCGAGCGAGTCATAGCCCCAGGAATAGCCCGTACGCTGGTTCGGGTAGGGATTGAACGAGGACACCAGCCGACGGGGCACCTCGGCGTTGTAGAGTCCGATAAATTCCCCTTCGGGACTGAGGCTGAAGTTCGAATGCAACGGAGCGGTGCCCGCCGTGGGCCGCCGGTCCTTGCCCGAGCAAAACACGAGCAGGTAGCCGCGCGGCGGAATGGAGACCGCCGGAAACACCCACTTGGCCGGCTCCTCTTCATCATCGGTCAACGACCAGCCGGCCAGACTCACCGCGTTTGAGCCGGTGTTGTAAAGTTCCACCCAGTCCTGCAACTCGCCGTCCTCGTCGCGAAGCCCGCTGACGTTGGCCGCCATGAGCTCGTTGATCCGCACCGAATCGATCACGGCGTTCGGATCGAGCAGATAGGTCCAAGTCGCACCCGCAAATGCATTGGGAGCGGATGCGGTGTCCCGAATCCCGTGTCCCCCGACAAAGGCCACCTGCACCGTGCCCGGCGGCGGAGTGGGAAAGGCGAATACATATCGGACGGCGGAAAGCGCCATGAGGCCAGTGGCCGGAGCGCCGTTGATGAGCAGGTCCGCCGCGTCCACACCGGTGACCGCTTCGCTGAAGTTGACTTCGATCTGATTGAGGGCGCGCACCGTGACTCCCGCAGACGGTAGCTGAAAAGCGACGGTCGGTGGTGTGGAATCAATCAAGTTGTAGGACCACGTGGCGCCCGGACCGGCGGCGTTGAAAGCATTTGGGGGCACACCGAAATCGGCAATCCCATGCCCGGCCGCCCAGGTGATATTCACGGGTCCATAGGCTGGCTGGGCGAAGCTGAAGGTGTAGGTGTCGTTGCCACCCGTCAGGCCGGTGGCCGGGACACCGTTGACCAGCAGGTCGGCGGCGTTCACCCCGACGACAGGCTCGCTGAACCGCACGG
>DATLZF010000744.1:0-6959 GCA_035574135.1 Candidatus Methylomirabilota bacterium | reverse complement strand
TGCGAACGGATTGCGCGTGGCGGGCCTTGGCTCGAGCAACGATGTCGTGCGCGTCAACCTCGGTCGGGTGGAGGGATGGCGCGCGGACGTGGCTTCCTTCGAGAATCCCGGCACCCTCACCTTGACGACGCGGGGAACGATCGGCGGGCAGAGCAACCAGCCGCTCAACTCGATTCGCTTCGAGCGCGCCGGCTCCAACACGGTGGTTTCCGCGAATTTTTCCGGCCTCGGCGCCAGCCAGTACCGGGCCGAGATTTACGACCGCCACGGCATCCTCCTGGCCTCACGCGCGCCGCTGGGGTCCGGCTCGTCGATGTTCATGCGGCCCTGCTCCGACGACGCTGGAAACACCGGCTTCCAAATCTGCTGGGTCGCGGTCTTCGCCGACTCCATTTACTACGTCGTTTGCGGAGATTGCATCACCTTCGATGGCGGTCCCGGCCCAATCGAGGGCCCCATCACAGTCAAGCTCTCCGCCGTCGGGGCTACCGTCCGGGCGGATTACCTCAGCGCGGTGGAGATCGACGGCGCGGCCGGGACGGCGCTCACCCTCGCCAACGAAGCCATTCAGCGAGGCGGCCACTGGCATCAGTTCCTCGGGGACGCGGTATTGGAGGCGTGGCCGGACGATTGGGAGATGCCGTGGTTCCGGGTCGGGAACATCGGTGCGAGCGGCCAGGACGGTTTGCTCACGGAACTGGGCGGCGCCGGCGCGCTCGATGTGACGTTGGACCCGGTCGATTTGAATGCGGCGGGCCGGCGGCTTCGCATCGTGGCCACAGGTCGGGCTGGTGGAGTCTCCGGCGCCCTCGCCGCGGTTGAACTTGTGGGTTCGGGGCAGGGAAGCCAACTGACCGTGGACCTGGGAGCATTGGCCGGAGGCTATCAACTCGACGCCTGGGATGAGGCGCGGCGAACGGCGGGCGACCTGCCGCAGTCGTCTGGAAGCGTGATGACGCTGTCTCCCGACGCGAACGGCGCAGTGCGGCTTGAATACTTCGCTGTTTCCAAAGACTCGCCGGACCGGCTCGTGGTGGAATTGGAGTTCGCCCAAACACTCACCGTGACGCCTGTCGGGTTTCCGGCGTTTCGCGCCAAGACGGTGCGCATCACGTCGGTGGGCCCGATCGAAAGCCTGGGCTCCGTGCTGCAAAAGTGGAGCGGCATCGGCGTGGTGGGAGTCTTCTTTTGGGGTCGGGATTACGGTGACGCCCCCGAGGGATATCCCGTGCTGCTGGCGGAGGACGGCGCGCGCCATCGCCGGTGGCCGAATTGGAGGCTCGGCGCGAATTGGGATCGCGACTTCGTCGTCGCGCACAGCGCCAACGCGGACTGGGATGATTTGCACAACTCCTTCGGTCTGGCGACCGCCACGGACGATGAGGACGGCGTGGTCTTCCTGGCCACGCTGGGCGGAATCCTCGTGCAGGTGACGGCGGCCCACGACGGTTACTTGAATGCCTGGATGGATTTCAACCGGGACACGGACTGGGCCGATGCAGGGGAGCACATCATCATCGACGCGGCGCTCACGGCCGGGGTGCCGCGGAATTTCACCATCACAGTCCCGGGGGGAACGACCGCCGGGCAGTTTGTCAGTCGCTGGCGTCTCAGCGAGACCACGGGCCTTTCCTACACGGGCTACGGCGGCAAGGGCGAAGTGGAGGATCACGTGTGCCAGTGGGAACCGGAAGGACCGCAATACGATTTCGGCGACGCACCGGACGCGTATCAAACCCTCCTGGCCAGCGATGGCGCGCGGCATCTCGTCACGGCGGGCTGGATGATCGGGACGGTGATCGACGCCGAAGCGGATGGCCTGCCGGCCGCGGACGCCGATGGCGACGATCTCGACGGCAGCGACGACGAGGAGGGCGTGAATTTCACGACCGGTATCACGCCGGGGGCCATGGCCACGGTCGAGGTGAGCGTCACCGTGCCGGCGGGCAGCACGGGCTATCTGAACGCGTGGATGGATTTCGGACACAACGGCACCTTTGCGGATTTGGACGACCACATCATCATCGACGTGCCGGTGATGGGGGGAACGTATCTGGTGACGGCCAACTTCCCCGTGCCCACGACGGCATTGCCCGGGTTCTCGTACGCGCGGTTTCGGCTCGGCCCGACGGCCGGGCTCTCCTACTCTGGCGACGGCGGGGCGGGTGAGGTCGAGGACTACGGCTTCGAATGCGACAAGTTGGACTTCGGTGACGCACCGGACAGTTACCGCACGACTTCCGCAGTGGATGGCGCGCGGCACGTGCTCTTCCCGCAGTTCTGTCTCGGCGCGGTCGAGGATGTGGAATCCGATGGCGTGCCCGGAGCCTCCGCCACGGGCGACGACACCAGCATGCCGCTGGGCTTCGACGACGAGGACGGACTCAGCGCCGCCACGTCGCTGATCCCTGGATCGCCCGCCACGTTCGATGTGTACGCGACCATTCCCGGTGGCACCACAGGCTATCTGGACGCGTGGGCGGATTGGAATCAGGACGGGGATTTCGACGACGCCAACGAGCAGATCGCCGCCAGCCATCCGTTGATGAACATGCTGAATATCGTGGGCTTCAACGTTCCGGCGGACGCGTTGACGGGCTTCACATACGTCCGTTTGCGTCTCAGTTCCTACGGCGGCCTGCCGTCGTTCGGCCTGGCGTCCAATGGCGAGGTGGAAGATTACCGGATCGAGGTCGTGGCTGCGCCGGGCGGAGTGGATCTGGTTGTGGCCGATCCCGCGCCCGTCGAGGTGATCGAAACCGGTTACTTCACCTCCACCATCACGGTGAGCAACAAGGGCCCGGCCGCGGCGACGAGCGTGCGGTTGATCTCCGCGATTCCCGCCGGCGTGAACGTAACCTCCGTGAGCAACAGCGCGGGAGCCTGCCAGGTGCAGGGCAGCAACATCGTCTGCACCGTGTCCAGCCTCCCGGCGCAGCAAAGCTTCAGCGTGACGCTGACGGCGAGCCCCAGCCCGCTGCCCGACGACCTGGCGTCAGAATTCACTGACTGGTCGGACTGGTGGTGGTTGGCCGACAGCTCGGTCGAACCGGAGTCGAACCCGACCGACAATCGGACCCGGCTGGCGGGAGTGGTTTTTGTTCGACGCGACTTCGGCGACGCGCCCCATCCGTCTTACGCGACCTGTCTGCCTGGCGGCGCGCGGCACCGCGTCGTCGCGGGGGGTGGCTATTGCCTGGGCCTGCTCATCGACCACGAGGCCGATTGTCAGCCGGACGACAACCTCTTTAATCTCGCCGACGAGGACGGGGTGACCTTCGCTCCGGCGCCGCCCTGGCTGCCCGGAACGGTCGTGACCCCGACGGTGGTGGTGACGCGGCCTGCGGGAACGGCCGCGCGACTGGACGCCTGGTTCGACGCCGACGGCGTGGCGGGATTCCATCCGGCGGATCGCATCTACACGGGACTGCTCCTGCTTGTTATTGGACCGAACGTGCTGCCGCCGTTCACCGTTCCGGCCACGGCGCCGACGGGCGGGACGTGGCTGCGGTTCCGGTTGAGTCAGGCGGGCGTGGCCGGGCCGGGCGGCTACGCGCCGAACGGTGAGGTGGAGGATTACTCCGTCAACATCCTGGCGCCACCCGTGAAATTCGCCGGGCTGCTCCACTCCCCCCTCGGCGGCGCGACGCTGTCAGCCAGTTCCAACGGTCTGCTGGTTTCCAACCTCGGTGCCAGCGGCCAGGACGGCGTCAGCATCGCTCTGCAAGAACTCTCGCGTGCCGTCACGCTGGGATTCGGTCCAGCCGGGTTAGCGTTGCCGGGCGGGGCGAGCCGGTTGAGCTTCTCGGCCGTTGGCATGGTGAACGATGTGCCGGAGCGGAGCCTCGGAAAGGTCAGTCTGCAAAGACACAACGGCATGATGGAACTGGCGTTTGATCCGGCCACGCGGCCTTCTGTCGCGATGTTGCGGGCGGAGGTTTACCATCAGGGCGCTCTGGTGGGCACGGCGCCCGTCCCGCCGGGCGGTGTGCTCGGTACCTTGGTGGGGGATGCGGCGCTCGTGGGGGTCGTGCTCAGGGAGGCGCCCCCGGGGAACACCACGGAGTTCATCTGGTGGGACTTCGACTTTCTGGCCCCGGTGCGTTTTCAGTCCGCCGGTTCGGCGGGGAGCTTCACCGGCAACCGCATTCGCCTGGTGGGTGTGAACGCCGATGGCGGCGTGCTGCAAAACCTGGCGCGGCTGGAAGTGACCGGCGTCAATCTGGCGTCGCTGCTCATTCGGGAGGTGAGCGCGCCGTGGTTCCAGCCGCGTCTGCGCATCGCTCCCATCGGCCAACGGCTCCAACTGAACCTCGACACTCGCACGGCGGTTCTGCAACAAGCCCCGACGGCGAACGGTCCGTGGTCCGACGTGGTTGAGGGGACGAATGTGATCGTGATCGGCAACACGGATGCCCGGCGATTTTTCCGTGCGCGCATCCCCGAGAGGGTGTTGGAGCTTTCGGCGGCCGCGGCCTGCGATTTCGGATTTTTGTCGCTGAACTACGTCTGCAAGCGGAACATCCTGCTCCTCATCGCCGACGACGTCGGGATCGACCAGATTCCGTGGTACACCAACCACCACGCATCCACGTTCCCGATCACCATCAGTTCCACCACCCCCAATCCCTCGGTCTCCCTGCCCACCCTGGACAAGCTGGCCGCCTCTGGCGTCACCTTCGTCAACGCCTGGTCCAGCCCCCTGTGCTCGCCCACCCGGGCTTGCCTCTACACCGGCCAGCGATCGTGGCGGCATGGGGTGTTCAACGCGCTGGGCACAAGCGGCGGATTGCCGGTGGGCACGAAAACGATCGCCAACGTTCTCCGCGACGAGGGCTACGCCAACGGCTTGTTTGGCAAGTGGCATTGCGGGGAGGACACCACCCTCTACACGGACCCTCTGGGGCCGCCGCACGAGTTCGGCTGGGATGACCACGCGGGCGCTCTGGGCGGTGGGCTGGGAAGCTACGATCCCCCGTATTGGAACAGCACCGCCGTCTATCGCAAGGTGGTCAACGGCACGGCCGTTGCCGCCGCGGAATACGCCACGACTGAGAATGTCAACGATGCGCTCACCTGGATCGGCGCCCGCACGGGACCGTGGATGGCCACGGTGGCCTTCAACGCGGCGCATTCACCTTGGGCGTCGCCCCCGGCCGGCTGCGAATATCAGGCGCGCTCGGCGGCCAACAACCGGGCCTACTATCGCTCCATGCTCGAATGCCTCGATCGTTCCATCGCGGAATTGCTCGCCGGCATCGACCCCGACGTGCTGGAGAACACCACCGTCATCTTCGTGGGCGACAACGGCACCGACGAGAGCATCACCGAACATTTCGCCGCCATCCGCTACGGAGGCACGAGTCACGCCAAGGGAAGCCTCTACGAAGGCGGCATCAATGTGCCCCTCGTCATCGCCGACGGCTATACCTTCCTCCACGGCCAGGAAAGCCCGTGGACGAAGGGGCGCGGCCGGGTCGTTTCTCCGGGCCGGATCGAGACGAGCATCGTCCAGACGATGGACCTCTTTGCCACGGCAGCCGACATCGGTCGCGGGGACAAGAGCAGCGGGCCGGATTCGGTGAGTCTGCTCCCTTACCTCCAGAGCGCCACGGCGCCGGCCCAACGAAGTTATATGTCCGTTGGAATCCGACCCGACGGGTGGGCATTTGGCGATCCGGGCTGGGACGTGGCCTATCGCGGGGAGTGCTACAAGCTCATCATCCGGGACCTTCTAAGTTCGTCCGGGGAGACCTACGAGCTCTACGACCTGACGGCGGATCGCTGGGAAAGCAACGATCTGAACGACGGCTCCCTCACCCTGGCTGAAGCCTACGCCCTTCTGCTGGACTGCCCGTGAACGAGGAGGGCGAGGGAATGCGGAGCCCGGCCCAGGCGCTGCCTCCATCGAAAGCAAAAACACAGCCGCAGCCGCCGCCACCCGGCGGCTGTGATCTTTCGCTGGCGTCGGTCATTCGTGGCGCTTGCCTCGACTCCGGCCTTCCGGTCTAATCCGCTGCCGTGGCTCAACAACAAACGCTTCGTCAGCCGGTCACCTATTCGGGTGTGGGGCTTCACAGTGGCAGCCGGGTCACCATGACCTTGCTGCCGGCTCCGCCCGGCTCCGGAATCCGCTTCCGCCGCGTGGACCTCGACGGCAAGCCCGAGGTCGAGGCGCTGGTGGGCAACGTCCACCAAACCAACCGCTCCACCACGCTGGCCAAGGGCAACGTGAAGATTCAGACCGTCGAGCATGTGCTGGCGACGCTGACGGGATTCGAGGTGGACAACGCCATCATCGAGGTGGACGCGAACGAAACGCCGATCGCCGACGGGAGCGGACGCGAATACAGTCGCATGATCGAGGAGGCGGGCGTGGTGGCGCAGCCGGAGGAGCGCGAGTTCTTCAAGGTGACCGAGCCTCTGGAACTGGAAATGGGCGACACGTTGCTTTCGATCTTCCCGCACGAGCGGTTCAAAATCTCCTGCACCAGCGCGGACAAGCAGGGCCGGTTTTCCCAGTTCTACAGCGTGGAACTGACGCCGGAGACGTGGCGGCGCGAGCTGGCCCATGCCCGCACCTTCTGCTTCTTCGAGGAACTGGAATACCTGATCAAGAACGGCCTGATCCGCGGCGGCAGCCTCGAGAACGCGGTGGTGATCCGGGATGACGCCGTGCTCACCACCGAACCGCTGCGCTATCCGGAGGAGTTCGTCCGGCACAAGATCCTCGACATCGTCGGCGACTTGTCGCTCCTGGGCCGGCGCATCTGCGGCCACGTGGTGGCCGTCAAGCCCAGCCACGGGGCCAACTGCGAGCTCGTCCGCCTGCTGCACCAGCAACGGATCAGGCCCGTCGTGGCGCGGCAGACGTTTGCGCCGCCCCCTCCGCCCGCGCCGGCCCCTTCGGCCTCCGCTCCTGCGGCGGCCGCCGAAGCCGAGGCCATGAGCAATGTCGC
>DATLZF010000743.1:0-2055 GCA_035574135.1 Candidatus Methylomirabilota bacterium | reverse complement strand
GAGGGCGGGAGATTGGGAAAACAACCTCCGAAACTCAACTCCATTCTTTCCCGCCCCAAACCGGTTCCCCCTCCCAACCGCACGTGAAGGCGGCGCGACGGCGGTGCGTCTGGTTAACGTGTTCCGCCAATTTTATCACGCGCGCCAGGTCCGTCCGTGTTGGGGCGTGTCGGTTTTTCTTCTGGCGCTGGGCAGTGGGCTGGCCGGGCTCGCCCGGGCCACCGAGTCAACGGAGGGGTCCGCAAGGGTCAGCTTCACGCGCGAGATCGCTCCGCTCCTGGCGCAGGAATGTCTCTCGTGCCACAACCCGGAGAAGGCCAAAGGGGGCTACCGGCTCGACACGTTCGACGCCATGATGAAAGCGGGTGACAGCGGCCAACCTCCGATTGTCCCGGGGGCCCCCGGGCGGAGCCGGCTCTTTGCCCTCGTCACGACCACCGAGGTCGAGGACCGGATGCCGCAGAAGGACGATCCGTTGACCGCCACGGAGGTTGCACTGCTCCGGCGGTGGATCAACGAGGGCGCCGGATTTGATGGCGCCGATCGCAATGCCCCGCTCGCCGAGTTGACCGCGCCCCGGCATCATCCGCCGCCGCCCGCGCGCTATCGAAAACCGGTGCCGGTGCGCGCGCTGGCGTTTCACCCGGGGGACGGGAGCCTGGCGGCCGGGGGTTATCACGAAGTGACCTTCTGGAACCCAACCAACGGCGCGTTGCTCCACCGTTTGACCAACGCGCCGCAACAGATCCACGCCCTCGCATTCGAGCGCGAGGGAAGCGTCCTTGCCGTGGCCGGCGGCGCTCCCGGGCGCAGCGGCGAACTGCGCCTGTTCGACCTGAGATCGAACGCTCCGCCCCGGGTACTGCTAAGGACCCGCGACGTTCTGCTCACCGCCGTCTTTAGTTCGGATGGTCGGCGCCTGACCGCCGGAGGCACGGACAACACCGTGCGGATGTTCGATGTGGCGACGGGCCGGCCGCAGTTTGCCGCCGAGGTGCATGGGGACTGGATCACGGCGCTCGCCCTCGACGGAGAGGGCCGGCAGATCGTTTCCGCCAGCCGGGACAAGACGGTGCGCCTGCTCGACTCAAAGACCGGCGAGCTCGAATTGACCTACGTCGGCCACACGGCGCCCGTGCTGGCCGTGGCCTTCAGTCCGGACGGGCAACAGATCGCCTCGGCCGGACGCGACCGCGAAATTCACCTGTGGGAAGCCAAGAGCGGCAAGAAACTCGGCGAGATCAAGGGCTTCGCAGCCGATGTGCTCCGACTGGCGTGGGTCGAAGATCGGATCATCTCGGGGGCCGCGGATGGGAAAGCACGCGTGCACTCGGCCAAGGACCTGAAGCAGGCGCCGCTGCTGATGCTGACCGGGCACGACACCGACGTGACAGCCATCGCTCTGGATGAGGCGCGCGGCTGGCTGGCCAGTGGCAGCTTCGACGGCGAGGTGCGCATCTGGAATCTGTCCGATGGCACCCTCGTCACTCGCTTCATCGCCAGTCCCGGTTTGCGGCACGAGGATGGACCCCGGCGGTGACGAGCATGGGCGGGGCGGGGTGGAATTGATTTTCGAGTTGAGTTTCGCGCCCTTGCGGCGCACTGGAATGAGTCGTGCCTGAACTCGGCAAAGTGTTGGTGGTTGTGGGCCTCGCGCTGGCCGCGGTGGGCGTGTTGCTGTGGGCGGGCGTGGGCAGGGACTGGCTGGGCCGGCTGCCCGGCGACGTGGAGATCAGCCGGGGCAATTTCCGGTTCTTCTTCCCGCTCACGACGTGCCTGCTGATCAGCGCCGCGCTCACGTTGTTGCTCTGGCTGGTCAAACGCTAGGGGCCCGATGTTGCGACTCGAAGATCTGGCGCGGTTGTATGAGGGCCATCGCGAAGCGGCGCAGGTGCGCGTGCGCGAGTTCTCCGTGGGCGGACGTTCGTTTGCCTTCAACACACGGCCCGCCATCATGGGGGTCGTCAACCTCTCCGCGGATTCGTGGTACCGCGAGAGCGTCTGCCTGAGCGCCGACCAGGCCATCCGCCGGGCCCGGGTGCTGGCGGCGCAGGG
>DATLZF010000742.1:0-2392 GCA_035574135.1 Candidatus Methylomirabilota bacterium | reverse complement strand
CGTCGGTGTCGGCGCTGCCGCGCCCGCCAGCACGCGCGCTTCCGATGCCGTCAGGCAAACATCGAACACGCGCAACTCGTCGATGACACCGTTCTTAAAGCCGGAGTCGCGGAAACGACCGGCCAGGGTGAGGTCGATGTTGCCCACGTCGGCATCCCCCCATTCGGCCCGATGCAAGATGTCCTTCTCCAAGTGGTCCCGCACCACCTCCACCGCCATGGGCTCGCCATTGCGGTACAACTTCACTCCGGCGGCCCGGCTTGAGCCGTCGTAGGTCACGGTCAGGTGCGACCACTCGCCCAACGGCAACGGCTGGCACGCGCGCACGTGGACCGCGTTGCCGGGATAAAAGTGTATCAACGCGAAAGCGGGCCGGCCCTCCTCCAACAGCAGTTCATAGCCGCGGCTGCCGGAATCGCTCCACGCTCGGGATCGGTGCAAAATCACCGCCCGGCTCTGCTTTTCCACGGGCTTGAGCCAGAGAGCAAACGTGAAGGGGTCGGTGCGATCGAACACGCCGACGCCGCGGCAGATGACCGAGTTGTCCCCGCTGAAGCGCACGCCCCTGCCCTCGCGGCCCTCGGCCAGTTCCGGCCCGTCCGAGAGCCGTGCGTGGTTCGTGCCGACGGCGTTGGGGAAGCGATTGGAAACGATGCCCTCGAAGCTGAATGCGGCCACCGGCGCCGGCGGTTCCACCTTCTGCTGACCCGATTGGACCCATGCCTCGAAGCGCGCGACCGAGCTGGTGGCCAGCCGCGCCAAAGCGGCCTCCGCCGCCATCGTTTCCTGGCGCAGGGTCTGGTGCAGGCTTTCCTGGCCATCCTTGTAGAGCAGCATGGTGGGTGTGGGCGTGGCGCGGGTGAAATGCGAGTAAAGGCCCGACTCGTCGATGTTGTCGAAGAAGGCGAAGAACCGGTAATAATCGCGCTGGGTGATCGGATCGTAACGGTGATCGTGGCAGCGGGCGCACTCCAGCGTCAGGCCAAGGAAGGCGGTACCCATCGTGTGGACGCGGTCGGCCACGTACTCGACGCGAAACTCCTCGTCGATGCTGCCGCCTTCGTTGGTCTGGCGGTGCAGCCGGTTGAACGCCGTGGCGAGAATCTGCTCCGCCGTCGCGCCGTCCAGCAGGTCGCCGGCAAGCTGCCAGAGGAGAAATTGATCAAACGGCAGGTTCTTGTTGAACGCGGTGATCACCCAGTCTCGCCAGGGCGAAAGATCAACGTCCACGTCCGCCTGGTAGCCGTAGGTATCCGCGAAGCGGGCCAGATCCATCCATTCGTTGGCCATTCGTTCGCCGTAACGCGGCGAGGCCAACAAACGCTCCACCACCTTCTCGTAAGCCTCGGGGGAACGGTCGCCGACAAAGGCGTCGATCTCCGCCACCGACGGCGGCAAGCCAGTCAGATCGAAACTGAGACGGCGGATCAAGGTCTCCCGATCCGCCTCGGGCGCCGGCTTCAACCGGGCACGATTCAGGCCTTCCAGCACGAAGGCGTCGATTTCGTTGCGGATCCACTGGCGCGGCCGCGCCGCAGGCGGCGTCGGGGCACCGATGGGAAGGAACGCCCAGTGCGGCTTGTACTCCGCCCCCTGCTCGACCCAACGACGGATCAATGCGATCTCCGTCGGGGACAGCTTCAGATGGCTGTCCGGCGGCGGCATCAGTTCATCCGGATCGTTCGAGGTGATGCGGCGGATGAGTTCGCTGCGGTCCGGTTGGCCGGGCGTGAGGATGGCCGTGCCGTCCGGAAGACGTTTGTAAGCGCCCTCCTTGGTGTCCAAGCGGAGCTTGGCCTTGCGTCCCTTTTCGTCCGGCCCGTGGCAGGAGAAGCAGCGATCCGAAAGCAGCGGGCGGACGTGGAAGTTGAAATCCACACGCGCGGGCAGAGATTCACCCGCCCCCGCCGCGGCCGCCACCCATCCCAGGACGCAGACGAATCGGATCAGGCGCATATCCCAACGACTGGCATCCACAAGGTGGTATTCGATAGGGCGGGAAAAGGCGAGGCTCTTTACCCGGCCCGACCCGCCCGGGGCATGATCCGGGTCATCGGCCACCGGCGCCACCCTGTCCGGATCGGCGGCCGATGCCGGCCCGTTCCAACTGGCGCAAGGTCCATTCATACTCGCCGACCAGTTGATCGACGACGCTGCGGTTTTTCATCGCCGTCGGCATTACTTCCCACGTGTACGTTTCCATCTCCAGGTGGCTGCACAGCGCCGGCTGCCGCCCCAGGTGCTGCAGAACCTCGATCAAATGATCGGCCGTGTGGTCGAAGACGGCCGTCGGCGTGCAATGGAGCGGCACATGAAAATGAACGCGCCACTCCGGCAGCGGGCCGGCGGGCGACGGCTCGAACTTGGCCAGCGCCACATCCAGATCGCGATA
>DATLZF010000741.1:0-4425 GCA_035574135.1 Candidatus Methylomirabilota bacterium | reverse complement strand
GTTGGTGGGGCACGCGCGCCGGTTGGCGGCGGAAAAGGGGAGCCCGCTCCGGGTGGACGCTGCCCGGGAGGGGGAGCGTTGCGATCTGAGGGCCGGGGCCCCGGGCGCGGGCACCTGAGGCCGCGCCCGGCGGGATTTCCGATCAGGCGGCGACGGCCAGCGGCTTTTTAAGAAAGCGGCCGCGGATCACGTAGGTTAGCGCTTTGACGCTCAGTTCGATAAACATGAACGGCTTGGCAATGAGGTCGGTGCCGCCGCTCAGGGTGGAACGGGCGCGGCTCTTGAGATCGGTGAGGCTGGTAACAAACACCACCGGCGTGGTCTTGTTCAGCGGCGACTGCCGGATCTTGGTGCAGAGATCGAATCCGTCCATGCCGGGCATCTGCACGTCGAGGAAGATGAGATCGAAAGCGGATTCCGCGGCCAGGCTGAGGGCGACTTGGGGATCTTCGACATTCGTCGCCTGCAGGGCGGCTTTCTCGAGGGCGTAAGTGATCGCGCGGCGGGAGAGAATCTCGTCGTCCACGACCAGGATTTTGTAGGGGCCCTGGTCGCCAATCTCGGCATCAGGAAGGCGCAGAAGCTCGGCAAGGAAGTCGATGGCAGCCGCCACGGTGCGCAGGGTGGAGAGATTGATGTTTTTGGGCTTCTCGTGCAGTTCCTTCAACAGGACCTCGAGCGCGGCCGTGAGTTGCGCCACGTGTGGCAGGCCGGCCAGCCCGGCGTTGCCGGTCAGGGAGTGAACCTTGCGAAACAACTCGAGCAGGTGCGACAGGCGGCCTGTTTCGTCCGTGGTCTTGGAGAAGTCCTGCAGAAGCTTGCGCAAGGTGGAGATCGTGTCCGGGATCGAGTCGCGGAAGGTCTTTCGCAGTTCCCCCACAAACTCGGTGTCCGCCGACCTGGTCGAGGGCAGGGGAGGGACGATGGCCGGCATGGCGGCGATGGTGGCGGGCGGTGACGGCGGCGGGCTGGCCGGCTCCGCCGGAGCCTCGACGGGAGGCGTGCCGCCGTGGATGGCGATGTGCATGGCATCCAGAATTTGGCGCGGGGTCAGCGTGGCCTTGTTGAAGACCTGCGTGGCCCCGGCGCCAAAGGCTTCCTGGATCATGTTGGGCACGTAGGCGTTGGTGAAGACGATGACCGGCACCTTGCCGAACTGCCCCTGCGCCCGGATCTTCTTCAGGATATCGATGCCGTTCATCTTGGGCAGCATGAGATCCAGCAGCACCGCGTCAGGACGGAACTCGTGGATCCGGTAAAAGCCGGTTTGACCGTCGGCGCTGATCTCCACCTGGTAGCCTTCCCGTTCGAAGCGCGTGCGGTAGATGTGCGCAATGATCGGATCGTCCTCGATGACCAGTATCTTTTTCATAGCTTTGCCTAGTAATCCAGGAGTCGGATCTCCCGGCGTGTTTTCAAGAACTCCCGAATTCGTTCGAACTCGCGCTGGACCGGTGGGATGAGCCTCGCCGCGCGTTCGAGGTCGCCCTCCTGGCTGATGTGTTCGACTTCCCGGAGGAGTGGCACGATGGACATCATGCCGCAGGTGGCGCTGGCCCCGGCGCAACTATGGGCCAGGCTCGCCACGCGGGAACCGAGGCGGTCCTTGAGTGCGGTTTGGATTTGGGCGAGCTGGTCGGTCGTTTGCTTGAGATAAAGCCCGACCAGCTCGTTCAAGTTCTCCACATCTCCGCCGGCAAACTCCACCAGTCGTTCGAAATCCACAGGCGAGAGCGAGGCTGATCCTTCGGACGGGCGGCTTGCGGGTAAAGGGGATGCGGCCGACTTCGGCGAGGGTAGCCCCGCCGGGGAGATCGGCCCGGGCGTGGGCGCGATCTTGGGGGTGTTGCGGCGCAGCGCCTCCTGCAGCGCTTCGGGGCGGACCGGCTTGGGGATGTAATCATCCATGCCGGCTTGGAGGCACTTTTCCCGGTCGCCTGCCATCGCGTTCGCGGTCATGGCGATGATCACAATGGGCCGGTTGAAATGGGCGGGGACGGGCGGCGTCTGCTGGCGCCGTCGGATTTCGCGGGTGGCCTGCAGACCATCCATTTCCGGCATCTGCACGTCCATCAGGACGATGTCGAACGGCTTCTCCTCCAGGGCACGCAACACCTCCACGCCGCTGCGCGCCACTTCGGGCTGGAAGCCCATCTGCCGCAAGAGATGCGAGGCCACCTTGATGTTGATGGGGTTGTCATCCACCAGGAGGACGCGGATGGGCACGGAAGCCGCCAGACTCTCTCCAGGGTCTCGCGGGCGCGGTTTCCGCGTGGGGATCGGGGGTGCCGGTTGGCCTGACAGCGCCTGCGCGACGGCGGCCTGCAACTGCGCCGGTTTGACCGGCTTGCCCACCACCGAGCCAGGGGGCAGGGAGGCGATGCGCGGCGAATTGCGCAACGTCACCGGGCACAGCGCCACCACCGGCAGCGGATGTTCCCCGGTGCGGTGCTGAATCAGCTCCACTGAAGCCCCGTCTTCCAGGCCGGGCATTTGCAGGTCCACGATGGCCACGTCGAAGGTTTCGCCCCGTTCCAACTGCCTTAACGCCTCGGCGGCGTCGCCCGTGGCGGTCACCGTCAGGCCCCGACGTTCCAGCTCCCGGGCGATGGCAGCGCGACAGGTGGCGTTGTCGTCCACGATCAGGACGCGTGCCGTCACGGGCGCGGCGGGCGGTGTGCTTTCCGTCGCGTTGGGAGCCACTGGTAGCGGTAAAGAGAAGTGAAACACCGACCCCTGGCCGACCGTGCTCTCCACCCACATCGAGCCGCCCATGAGTTCCACCAATCCCTTGCTGATTGCCAGCCCCAAGCCCGTGCCGCCGTACTGGCGGAACGTCGAACTGTCCACCTGACTGAAAGAATGGAACAGCCGCGGCAACCGGTCCGCCGGAATCCCGATGCCAGTATCTCGTACTGAAAAGTGAAGGGGACATGGCGTGGCCGCGGAACCGGCGGCGCCGGCCGGCGCCCGGGTGGAGCGGTCCGAGCTGACCCGCACGTGCACCTCGCCGGCCGCGGTGAATTTGATGGCATTGCCAACCAGGTTGACGAGGATTTGCCGCAACCGGTTGGCGTCGCCGATCACGTGGGTGGGGGTGGCCTCGTCGAGTTCGTAAACGAGGTCGAGACGCTTTTCCGCCGCCTTGGCGGCCAGCAAGTCGAGCGCGCCCTCGATGCAGGCGCGCAGGTCCAGCGGCTGCCGTTCCAGTTCCATCTTGCCGGATTCAAGCTTCGAGAAATTGAGGATGTCGTCGATGATCGTCAGCAACGACTCGCCGCTGGTGCGGATGGTCTCGATGAAATCGCGTTGTTCCGAGGTGAGCTCGGTTTGGGCCAGCAGCCCCGCCATGGCGATGACGCCATTCATGGGCGTGCGGATTTCGTGGCTCATGTTGGCCAGAAACTCCGCCTTGGCCCGAGCCGACTCTTCGGCCGCGCGACGCGCCGCCTCCAACTCGCGGTTGCTGGCGGCCAACTGGCGCTGCAGCCGTGCTGCCTTCAACGTGGAGCGCACCCGGGCCCGCAACTCGACCAGCTCGAACGGCTTGGTGACGTAATCCGTCGCGCCCAGTTCGAAGCCGAGCAGTTTATCCCGCGTGTTGTTCTTGGCGGTGAGAATGATGACGGGGATGTTCCCGGATGCCGGGTTCTTCCGGAGGCGTCCGAGGACTTCGAATCCATCGATGGTGGGTAAACCGACGTCGAGAAGCACCAGATCGCAAGGCTGCCGGTCGAGGGCCGCCAGTGCCTCCTCGCCGTTGCCGGCGCCCAGCAGTTGAATGCCGTCCTCCTCCAGACCCGTCCGCAACACATCCACCATCGCGGCATCGTCCTCGACGATCAGGATTCTCGAGGTGGTGTCGAATCCGCGCTGGGCAGGGGCGCAAGGCATGGAATTACTTCAGCCGCTCGGCGAGCAGTAACCGCTCGACCTGGTCGAATTCGGCGAGGACGGAGGCCAGCAAGCCGGAGGCGTCCGTCACTTCGCCTGCTTTGGCGTGCTTCTCGATCTGGGCACAAAGGCTGGCCAGCCGCCGGGCGCCAAGATTGCTCGCGCTGCCCTTGAGGGTGTGGGCTGCGGCCGCCGCCTTCGCGCCGTCCCCGGCCCGCAACGCTGCTTCGATGTGTTCAATTCGCGGCCGGGCGTCGCGGAAGAAGGCGTCAATCAACTCCCCAAGCGGATCAGGCTGGCCCGGCTCACGCAAGTCGCGCAGTCCGGCGATGACCGTGGCATCCAGCGACGCATCCGGGCCGGACTGAGGCTCGGTGGAATCGGGACGGACGGAAGCCTTTAAGAGCGCGCGTTGGAGGACCTTTTCCAGATCCGCCAGTTGGATGGGCTTGGTGAGGTATTCGTTCATGCCCACGGCCAGGCACCGCTCGCGGTCGCCCTGGAGCGCATTGGCGGTGAGGGCGACGATGT
>DATLZF010000740.1:0-8122 GCA_035574135.1 Candidatus Methylomirabilota bacterium | reverse complement strand
CCCAAAGGCCCTTACGTCCGCGTCGAGGGCACGAATGTCTTCCTCATCATCCTGGAGCAAAAGATCAGCGGCAACTTTGTCTTCGAGCAGTTGACCCGGGCTGACGGCCAGCGCGTGGTGCGCCTGGCGCTCACGGACGGTACGCTTTCACTGGGCGATCCGGACAGCCCGCTGATTCGTGTGACCGGTGGCACCGGCAAGCTGGTGCTCACGCCCGCCGGCCTGGCCGGCGAGTTTGGCGGCACCCTCCAGATCAACATCGATCCGAGCATTCAGTTCACCGGCGCGCTCAACGTCGCGATCAACAACACCAACGCGGTCGTGAACGAGGATTTTGTGGTGGGCGAGGAGCGCGTGCGGCTCGATCTGCCTGCCGGGCCGTACCTCCGCGTCGAGCTTGGCCGCGCCGCGGCGCCCGCGTCGTTGTCGATCCTCGGTCAGACCCTGAGCGGCCTGTTTGCCTTCGAGCAGGTCACCAATTCGCTCGGCCAGAAACGCGTGCGCGTGGCGGCGACCCACGTCGGCCTGAGCCTCGGCGGCGTGGTCGAAGTCGAGGACGGCCAGGGATCGTTCCTCCTCGGGCCCGACGGTCTGGCTGGATCGATCAGCGCCACGGTGCGGTTGAACAACCTGCCGGAAGGCGTTGAGTTCAGTGGCCGCTTCGGACTCTCGATCAACAAGACCAGCCGCTCGGTCAACGAAACCTTCACCGTTGCCGGGCAGAACATCACCTTGAATCTGCCCGCCGGACCCTATCTGCGCGTGGAGGGGCTGGGCGTGCAACTGGCCGTGGCGGGCCAGACGTTGGACGGCAACTTCGCCTTCGAGCAGGTCACTTCGACGGATCAGGCCACGATGGTGACGCGCACCGCCACCCGCATCGTGGCGACGAACATCACGCTGCGCATCGGCAGCGGCGGCACGGACTTCGTCACGCTGACGAACGGGCACGGCGCGTTCCTGCTCACCGCGGGCGGGATGGCCGGAACCCTGGGCGGTACGGTGGCACTGAACGTTCCGGGCGTCGCCTTTGCCGGCACCTTCACCGTGTCCGTCAACACCACCGCCGGTGAGGTCCACGAACAGTTCACGGTGGCCTCAGTCAACGGCGGCACCGTGCTCACCTCGCTGAACGCGGGCCGCGGCGTGGACAACGCGATTCTCCTCACCGGCACGGTGGACGCCCCGGCCAACGGCCAGTTCGTTCATCCGGTGGCGGCGGCGCTGGATCCCGCGGTCGCGGTGGCCAGTCCGGTTTTGTTCCTTCTCAAGGTGGCGGGCGTCGAAACGCCGGTGTTCCTGACCGCCGAGGCGCAGGCGGACAACAGCACCGTGGCGCATCTCATCTCCGATCTGAACGCGGCGCTGGCGACCGCCGGTGTCGGCAGCAAGGTACGGGCGGAACTGGCGGGAACGAAGATTCGCTTCCGGGCCATCGATCCCGGCGTGAACTCGCTCTCGGTCACTGCTGCGTTTGGCGCGTTCCACGCGACCCGCGCGCTGACCGCGACGGTGGACGGCCCGGCGGACGGCCGGTTCTCGGAGGACGTGGCCGTGACCCTGCGGGTCGATGGCCAGGACTTCGTGGTGGCGGTGACTGAGGCCGCGCAAGGCGACAATGCGGACCTGGCCGATCTGCTCGATGATTTCACCGATGCGCTCGGCGCGGCCACGCTGTCCACCAGGCTCGTGGTGGAATCGGTCGCCGGCCGCATCCGCTTCCGGGCGATTGATTCCTCCATCGCGTCGCTGCAAATCGTCGGCTCGACGTTGCCGGGCTTCACGGGTTCCGACGCGACGCCGACGGATGCGGTGTTGACGCTGACCGCCGGTGCCGAAGCGCCGGCCACCGGCCAGTATTCCGGCGAGATGGCGTTCCTCATCACGGTGAACGGCACGGCCACGCCGGTGACGATCAGCGTTGCGGACCAGAGCGACAACGCGGCGCCGTCCGACCTGGTGACTGACTTCAAGGCCGCGCTGATGGCTGCCGGACTCGACGCCTTGCTCGACGTGGAACTGGCCGGGAACCAGATTCAATTCATCGCCATCGACGACTCCGTGATGTCTTTCTCGATCACGGTCCAGGACGTGCCCGGCTTCGGAGTTGATCAGGCCAGTGACGGCCACTTTGAGATTACGCGGCGCGATGGACAGAGCTTCGTGGTGAACCTGGGCGGCACGGTCACGCTGGACGATGTCGTCCGCGCGATCAACGACGCCGCCAGGGCGACGAATACGCCGAGCGCAGGCATCACCGCCACGCTCGACGGCACGCGGCTCAAAATCGTCGATACTTCGACCGGCGCGGGCGCTCTCACGATCACCGCGTTGGGCGAGTTCACCGCGGCGAACGATCTCGGCTTGCTCGACGGCGCGACGACCACGGCCGGGCAGATTCTCGGCGCGGAATTGGCGACCAGCGCGCCGGTGGAACTGATGGTGCCGGCCGGGCCGTATCTGCGGGTGGATGGCGAGGACGTCACGCTGGAAGTCGCGGGCCAGACCTTGACCGGCAATTTCTCGTTCGAGCAGGTGACCAAACAGCCGGGCGGTCAGAAGGTCATCAAGATCACCGCCAGCGAGGTCGAATTGCACCTGGGCAATGGCCCCGAAGACTTCGTGGTGGTGAGCGAAGGCACGGGCACGTTCCTGGTCACGGCGGCGGGTCTGGCAGGTGAACTGTCCGCCGAGATCGAAGTGATGCTGCCGGGCATCGATGTGGACGGCAAAGTCGCCGTGGCCATCAACAACACCACCGTGGCGGTGAACGAGGTCTTCACCATCGGCACCGGGCCGGACGCGGAGGAAATTGAATTGATCCTGCCCGCCGGGCCGTACGTGCGCGTGGAAGTGAGCGGGCGCGGCCCGGGCCAGCCGGCGACGTTCGAGATCATGGGCCAGGTGCTGGAGGGCAACTTCGCCTTCGAGCAGGCCACGACCACGACCAATCAGAAGGTCGTGCGCGTGGGCTTCTCCCAGGTCGGCCTGCGCATCGGCGACGGCAGCATGGACTTCATCACCCTCAGCGGTGGGGAAGGCGCGTTCGTGATGACTCCGGCGGGGATGGCCGGCCAATTGAGCGGCACGGTGGCGATCCCGGCCATCGGCTTCTCCGGCACGCTCGGTTTGGCGATCAACAACACCTCGCAGCGCGTGAATGAGCGCGTGGAAGCGGGCGGTGCGATGATCGTGATCGACCTGCCCGCGGGCCCGTATCTCCGCGTCGAGGGCACCAACATCAGCCTCATGGTCGCGGGCCAGAGCCTGACCGGTGACTTTGCGTTCGAGCGCTCGACCAGCACGCCCACCACGCCTGGCGGAATGCCCCGCACGGTGATCCGCGTGGCGGCGGCGAACGTGTCGCTGCGGCTGGGCAACGGCACGACGGACTTCGTGCGCGTGAGCGATGGACGCGGCGCGCTGCTGATCACCCAGGCCGGTCTGGCGGGTTCCCTGGCCGCCACGGTCGAACTGAACGTGCCGGGCGTCGAGTTCAGCGGCCGGTTCAACATCGACATCAACAACACGATGATGGCGGTGAACGAAGTCTTCACCGTCGGCGCGGTCGATGGCCTGACCCTGTTGAGCGCCATCCACGGCGGTGCAGGCGCTGAGATCGAGGAAACCAGCCCGCATTTCCAGATCACTCGCCGCGATGGTGTGCAGCTCAATGTTGATTTGAGTGGCGCAACCACGGTGAATGACGTGTTGACGCGGATCAACAACGCCGTCGGCAATCAGGACGGCAAGCTGGTCGCCACGCTCGACGGCACCCGGCTCAAGCTGGTCGATTCCTCGACCAAGGTCGGTTCCAACGTCCTGACCGTGGCCGCGCTGGGCGATTCGGCGGCGGCGGATGATCTCGGCTTGAGCGGCGTCACGGCCACGAGCGCGGCGGACGCCGACACGTTAACCGGCGAAGCATTGAACAGTGTCGAGCTGGCGTTGCCGCCGGGGCCGTATCTCAAGGTCGCGGGCATCGGCGTGACGCTCGAACTGCTCGGCCAGCGCATCAGCGGCGACTTCGCGTTTGAGCGGATCACCAGCACCAATCCGCAGAACAACCAGACCAGCCAGGTCATCCGCGTCATCGCCCGCAACGTCACCATCAGCCTGGGCGACGGCAACACCGAGTTTGTTGCGGTGACCGGCGGCAGCGGCTCGCTCATCATCACCAGTGCCGGCCTGGCGGGTGAATTCGGCGCCACGGTGGAGCTGAAGAACATTCCGGACGTGACGTTCAGCGGCACGTTCAAGGTGCAGATCAATAATACCAATCAGCAGGTCCGGGCGCGTTTCGACGGGATCAATCCGGGTGATCCACAGACGGAACTGAATCTGCCCGCCGGCCCCTACATCAGTGTGGCGGGGACGGGCGTGATGCTGAACATCGCGGGCGTCGGCGTGCAGGGTAATTTCGTCTTCGAGCAGATCACGACTCGGAGCGGCGCGAAGGTCATCCGCATTGCCGCGACGGAGGTGGGATTCTCGCTGCGCAGCGGTGACGACGTGATCGTGAGCGTCAGCGGCGCGTCGGGCGCGCTGCTCATCACACCGCAGGGCATCGCGGGCAAGCTGACCTTCCGCATCTCGCCGAGCACCTTCCAGATCGCCGACTTCTCGCTGCCCCTCACGCTGGATCTCACCGTCGAGATCAACAACCTCCGGGTGGCAGTGGATGAAACCTTCGTGCTCGGTGACGACACCATCCACCTCGATCTGCCGGCCGGACCGTATCTGCGGATTGCGGCCGAGAACGTGGCCCTGACACTCGGCAGCGTGACGCTGACCGGCGACTTCCAGTTCGAGCAGATCACGCGGGCCGGCAACGTGCGCGTCCTGCGCCTGGCGATGGCCAACGTGAGCATCGCGGTGCCGGGTGACAACCCGGTGGTGTCCGACGCCCGGGGCGGCTTCATCATCAAGAAGGTCGGTGCGCGCACCGGCGTGGCCGGCATCCTCACGGGCAAGGTGTCGGGCGCGGGCGGCGGTTTTGCGCTGGACGCGACGCTGGGCTTCCGGCTGAACACCACCCGCGCGGCGGTGGACGAAACCATCGAGGTGGGCGGACGCTCCATCGCGATCTTGTTCACGCAGGCCGAGTCCCAGAACGGGAACGTCTTCGGCTTCTTTGCCACCGACCTGCGCATCACCATTGCGGACTTTGTCTCCCTCGAGGGCAGCTTCAGCTTCTCGTCGGGCGGACCGGCCGGGGCCAGCCGGATGCTGGCGGGCGAGGGTATCGATCTCTTTGTTGGCCAGGGACCGTTCACCTTGGAGAACGGTGATCCCAACCCGGACGCGGTGGGCGTGCTGCTGACGAACACAAGTCTCTTGCTGCTCGACTTCGGTGGCGGCCGCTATGCGTTGGAGGCGACGGGCACGGTTCGTCTGGTCGGCCTCGACGGCCTGAACGCCGAGGGCCGGGCCACGGTGCGCATCAACAATACGGGCCAAACCATCAGCGCGCAGAGCGTGGTCATTCCGGGTACGACGCCGGAGCGCAGGGTGACGATGGACGCGTTGCCGGACGGCACGTTGAGTTTCCAGGGCACGTTGAGCTTCAGGGTGGCCGACACGATTGAGATCTCCGGATCGGTTGCTTTCACCAAAAAGCCCAACGGCGTGGTCCAGGTGGCCATTGCGGGCGCGGCGGTGAAAGTCTGGATTCCGGGTCAGACCGATCCGGCCTTCAGCATCGGTGGCAACGCCATTTTCACCATTGGCGGCGCGGAGGGCTTTCGCCTTCAGAACATCCAGGTCAACAACTTCTCGATCTTCGGTCAGGGCGCCGGGCTGGGTGGTTCGTCGGGCACGGCACCGCCGCCGATCCGGTTCCTCACGGCGGACCTCGCCGAGCCGTACTCGGGCTTGATCCGGGATCGTGCCGAGTTGAACGCACGCGGCTACATCGACGTGGTGTTCGAGGATCCGAATGGCCGGGGCATCAAGGAAAGCACGATCGTCGATGCGGCGCCGGAGTTCACCGTCCTGGTCAACGGCCAGCCGCTGGCGGGCGTCACGTTCGGCACACCTACCAAGGTGGCCGGCTCGGTCAACCGCTACCGGTATGCTTTCACAGGGATTTTCCCGACCGACGGCGAAGTGACGGTGACCTTCCTGCCGCAGTCGTGGACTGACAACGGCGGCATGGCCAACTTCGGCGAGACCGAGATCTTCACCCTGGTGACCAAACGGCCCGATGGCACCATCCCGCCGCTGGGCCCGACGGCGATGCTGACCAATCCCGGCAGCGGCGGCACGGTGACGGCGGACGCGCTCAACGCGCAACAGTATCTCGACATCACCTTCACCACGCGCAACGGCAGCCCGATTGACCCGGCCACGATCAACGGGGACGAGTTCGCGCTGTCCGGCGCGGGCCTGGCCGACGTGCAACTCGACGCGATGAACCGCCCGGTGCTCGCCACCGCGCCGATCCTGATTTCGGGCACGACCTACCGCTATTACCTGAAGGACCGCGTGGCCAACAATGGCGTCGGTTTGTTCAAGGCCGGCGAGGTGGAGATCACTTTCCTGACAGGCACGCAGGGCGGCTTCAAGACGCGCGACAACCTGGCCAACCCGGCGGGCACGGCTCGTTTCACCATCGAGCCGAACGCCGCCGGGCCGGCCACCGGCACGGGGCCGATTGCACTCGGGCCCATCACGCTGCAAGGGCCGACCATCGGCATCCAGGACATCGGCTTCAAGAGCGGCAAGCTGGTCGTCACCATCGGCCTCGGGGCGAACCGCGCCACGCTCGGTTTTGGCGGTTCATCGCCGATGGGGACGATGTCCACGCAGCAGGCGAACAGTGGCATAACGGCGGAATTGCTGGGGGTGCTGGGCACGTTCGACGTGGCCATCGACGTGTTCGGTTTGCTCGGCGGCAAGGTGGATATCGGGCTGACCGGGAAGTTCAGCCTGAACGTGGCGTCGCTCAACGTCACCGTGCCCAACGTGGTGCAAATCACCGGCAGCGGCATTCGCATCACTTACGATCCCGCCGGCACGCGCGATCAGGAACTTCTCCGGGTTTACGAGGCGTCGGTCGTGTTCCCGTCCTTCAACGTCAGCGGCCAGATTCTGCCCTACAACACGACCCTCGGCCAGAGCGTGGCCGCGCCGGATCCGGGATCGCCCACACCGCTCACGCCGGGCGCCGCGCCGCCGGCCAACATCATCCCCGGTCTCGTCGTGCGCATGAATGGCTTCAGCCTCGGGCAGGCTGTGCTGGTGATTGGCGGCAACCCGCAGCCGGGCACCACCCCGGCGCAATCCACCGCCAGCGACGGCAAGATTCGCTTCGGCAGCATTCTGGAGTTTGATGACATCCGTATCGGCGTGACGAACTTCACGGTCAACTTCGACGCCGAGAATCCGGTGGATTTCGATGGCTCGATCTTCGTCGCCTCCGGTGGCGTGAAGTTCTTCCCGGGCCGGCCGTTCAGCGCGACGATCATTGATCGAATGACCGCCGAGCCGGGCAAGGATTTGCCGGGCAAGCCGGACACCGAGGCCATCCGCCTGTCGCTGACCTTCACCGACGGCAGAGTCGATGCGTTCCAGTTCGACGTTGATACCTTCAAGGTCCAGCTCGGGAGCTTCCTGACCCTGACCGGCCAGGATGTGCGGCTGGACACCGGGGCCGGCCCGGACGAGTTCCTGGTGCGCTTCGGCGCGATTGGCGCCGAGGTGAAGATCGGCTCGCTGGTCATCGGCGGCGAGGGCCGGAACTTCGGTTTCACCGGCGACGGCAGCTTCCGCACGCTGCCGGGGTTCGGCGTTTTCCTGAGCGTGGGGGGGACGACCGGGGACACCTTCAAGTGGCCTGCCTGGCTGCCCATTCGCATCAACGAGCTTGGCGTTCAGTGGGACGACATCGAGAACCGGCCCGAGGACTTCGTGCTCACCCTTTCGGCCAGTGTGACCGGCTTGCAAGGACTGTCCGGGCTCGAATTCTCCGGCGCCATCGAGGGCGTGAAAATCGATGTGGGGATGCTGCTCGAGGGCAAATTCCCCATCGTCGATATCGCCTCCATTGGCGTGAGCGTGCGCGGCGCCATGTTCGGCGGGCAGATCAACGCCGCGCTCATCGGCGGCATCATCAAGCTCG
>DATLZF010000739.1:0-6928 GCA_035574135.1 Candidatus Methylomirabilota bacterium | reverse complement strand
CGCCTTCATAAGGAACCCAGCCCCCGCCTGCAAGCTCACACCGCCCGGCCGCAGCGAGCACGGGCCGCGACCACCACAGCGCAACAGGAGCCGTGAACCTCGACTCGCCGATGGAAACGGGCGAGCGCGCTCCCCTGCTCCAACGGCATCGTCCCGGTTCAGAGGGGGAGCCGCCGATACCACGCCAACAACCCTTGGCCCGCGAGCTCCCCCGCCAGCCACACTGCCAGTCCCAACACGAGCGGGGCCAGATCGATCCGCCCCAGCACCAGCGGGACCGGCCTCAGCGGGCGCAGCAGCCGGCGGGCACTGGCGTCGATAAATCCCCAAAATGGCGACTCGCCGAAGTAGATGTAGCTGCTCAACAGGTACAGCGCCAGCACAGCCAGGATCAAATACCGCCACGAGACCAACGCGGCCAGAGCGATCGCCGCTCCCTGTTGCGTACTGACCAGCCAGTCACCACCCGCCGGCACCGCACGAAGCCAGCGCAGCAGCGGTTGAGACAGTGTCCAGGCCGCGGCGCCCAGCGCCACCGGCCCCGCCACCCAACCCCAGAGTGGCAGCCGGTCCAGTCGCCCAAGGTGGCTGCGGATGAAACGCTGCGTCGGCGGCGGATCCTCGACACCACGATGAAGGAGGGAAAAAAAGCCCAGCCACAGGTAGAAAAGGCAGAACGTCCGGCCGAAACTGGCCAGGGAGTAAATCCACATTTGCCCCAGGAAATCACTGCGAAACAGCAGCACGGTCACCCCCAGCCCCAGTTGGGCCGTCCAGTGCACGCCCGCGCCAATGTGGTGATAAAGCACCCCGCGCAGCACCAGCACCGCCACCAGCGCCACGAGCAACCCCCATCCCCGCGCCGGCTCGCGCTCGGTTCGTTTCAGCGCGCCCACGATCGAGATGCGCGCCGGCGCCGGCACGGCCGTCAGCCGCACTGCCCGCCAGCTCAACCACAGCAGCAACGCGGCGACATTGAGCAAAAAATCAAGGATGACCATGGTTTGCCGGCCAGGAAACCGGCTCCAGCGGAGCCGCCCCGGCTGGAAAAACCGCACCGCCGTCGAGCGAGGATGGCAGCGACCGTCCCGCCCGGCTCACATCATCTTCAGCAACGTGGCCGCCATCTCGCTGGGCGTGGCGGCCACGCCGATGCCGGCGGCCTTGAACGCCTCGATCTTGGCGGCGGCCGTGCCCTTGCCCCCGCTGACGATGGCGCCGGCGTGCCCCATGCGGCGGCCGGGCGGAGCGGTGGCGCCGGCAATGAAGCCGGCCACCGGCTTGGTACCGTTCTTCTTGATCCATGCGGCCGCCTCCTCCTCCGCACTCCCGCCGATCTCGCCAATCATGATGATCCCCTTGGTCTCCGGATCCGCCATGAACAGCTTGATGACATCGAGGTGCGAGGTGCCGTTGACCGGATCGCCGCCGATGCCGACGCAGGTGCTCTGGCCCACGCCACGGCAGGTGAGCTGCCAGACCGCTTCATAAGTAAGGGTGCCGCTGCGGGAAACGACACCGATCGGGCCGCGCTTGTGGATGTAGCCGGGGGCGATGCCGATGCGGCAGCCCCCGTGGGAGTCCTTCCCGTCCCCAGGGGTGACGACGCCGGGACAGTTCGGGCCGATGAGGCGCGTCTTACTGCCGGCCATGGCCTGTTTGCAGCGGATCATGTCGCGCACGGGAATGCCCTCGGTGATGGCGACGACGAGGTCGAGGCCGGCATCGACGCCTTCGAGGATGGCGTCCGCCGCAAAGGCCGGTGGCACGAAGACCGCGCTGGCCGTGGCACCGGTCTCTCGGACGGCCTGGCTCACGGTGTCGAAGATGGGCACCTTGCAGCCGGCGTGCTCGAAGAACTGGCCGCCTTTGCCGGGGGTGACGCCGGCCACGACGCGGGTGCCGTATTCGAGGGAGAGCTTCGCGTGCCGGGCACCGAATTCGCCGGTGATGCCCTGGATGAGAACTTTGGTGTCGGGTTGAACGAGGATGGCCATGTCAGTCGGAATTATTCTGTGAGCGGTGAATCAATGATGCCCGGCATTGCGCTTGTGGATGCAAATGGCGTTGCCGTCCGGGTCGTAGATGAACGCCATGCGGCACACGGGCGTGGACAACGGCTCGAGGTGGAACCTGACGCCGGCCGCCCGGAGGTGAGCGATGGCTGAGTCGAAGTCCTCCACTTCCAACGCCACGCTGCAGCCGTCAGCGGTTGGTTTCCAGCCTGGCGCGCCCGCTCCGATGGAGAGCGTGCCGTTGGCAATGTCGTATTCGGTCCACTCCATGCCGCCCGGCTGCCCCGCATGGTACGTGGGTTTCAACCCCAACAGGCCCTCGTAAAAGCTCCGCGCCCGAGCCATGTCGGTGACCGGGTAGCAACTGAAGGCGATTTCCGTGACGCGGATCATGCTTCCACCCCTTGCAATGGAACCGTACGGCCAGGGTTGATCGCCTCCCCCCTCGGCGGTCGAGCTCGGGCGGAACCACCGGCGGAGCGGTCCACCAGCTTCTGAAGCCATCCGGCGGTCCGGCTCCAGAAAGGCCGCGGCTGCCGCCAACGGGCGACATCGTGCGCCAACTGCGCGCGCAGCGCGAGGCACTCGCGCTCCACCTGCTCGTTCTGTTCGACCAGAGCCATCATCTGTTTCTGCAACTCGATCAACCGGTGGAAGGGCGCCAGGTCGTCGCGTTCCGCTTCGGTGGCGCGCGCGCGTTGTCCTGATGGAACCCTCACAGCCCCGGCATCCCTGGTTCCCACGACACCCCGGCCAGTTACCGACCGACGGCCCTGACGGCCTTCTGGGCCGCGTCCGCCATGGAATCGCCGCTGATGATCGTCAGCCCGCTCTCGGCCAGGGTTTTCCTGCCGGCGGCGACGTTGTTGCCCTCGAGGCGGACAACCAGCGGCAGCTTCAAGCCGGTTTCCTTCACGGCGGCCACGATGCCCGTGGCGATGACGTTGCAATCCATAATGCCGCCGAAGATGTTCACGAAGATGGCCTTCACGTTCGGATCGCTGAGGATGATTTTGAAGGCCGCCGCCACCTGTTCCTTGCTCGCACCGCCGCCGACATCGAGGAAGTTGGCCGGGCTGGCGCCGTAGTGCTGGATGATGTCCATGGTGGCCATGGCCAGGCCGGCGCCGTTGACCAGGCAGGCGATGGAGCCATCGAGCTTGATGTAATTGAGGTTGAATTTGCTCGCCTCAATTTCGAGCGGCGACTCCTCGGCCAAGTCGCGCATCGCCTGGAGGTCCTGATGGCGATAAAGCGCGTTGTCATCCAGCCCGATCTTGGCGTCCACGGCGACGATTTTTTCCTTCCCATCGGCCCCGACGCAGATGCAGAGGGGATTGATCTCGACCAGCGAGGCATCGCATTCCCACCAGGTCTTGTAAACTCCGGCGAGGAGTTTCGCGCACTGGCCGGCCAGGTCGCCGGCGAGCCCGAGCGCGGCGGCGACCTTGCGGCCCTGCCACGGCTGAAACCCCATCAAGGGATCGACGTGCTCGCGGATGATCTTCTCGGGATGCTTTTCCGCCACTTCCTCGATGTCCATGCCCCCTTCCGTGCTGGCCATAAGCAACGGGCGGCTTACGGCGCGATCCAACAGCACGGCGAGATAAAACTCTTTTTTGATGTCCTCGGCGGCGGCGACGAGGATCGTGCGCACGACGCGACCGTCGGGGCCGGTCTGCTTGGTGACGAGCGTCTGACCGAGCATGTTGCCGGCGTAATTCACGACGTCGGCCACCGATCCGGCAAGCTTCACCCCGCCCTGGAAACCGTGTTTGAAGGTGCCCTTGCCCCGTCCTCCGGCGTGAATCTGCGATTTGACGACGACCAGCTTGTGCCCGGCGGCAAACAGTTTCTCCGCGGCGGCCCGGGCTTCATCGACCGTGGTACACGGAGCGCCCTCGGGCACCACGACGCCGTACTGCTGCAGGAGTTGTTTCGCCTGATACTCGTGAATGTTCATTGCCGAAAAATTCTTCGGGATTGAATTCGGGCGCCTGCGGGAATGCAACCACTAATCCGCATTTCGGCTCGTGATCGAAGCAGTGGTCACGAGCGTCGCTTGCCAAGCCGGGCGTTGGCGGGCGTCCGCCCGGTCCAGGACCAGAATCCGGGCCCGGCGCTCCCCGCCCCCCCGGTGGTGCCCTTGATGGTGAGACCTTTCGCACTTCCGATCGCTTGCCTGCACAGGCAAGTGTCGTACTGTCTGGCCATGCCTTGCTCCCACTCCTCGCCCAACCGGGCGTATCCGCCGTCGCGCCGCTGGTGGCCGCGCCTGAGCCTGTTGCTGACTGGCCTGTCGATCCTCCTCGGGAGGGCGGGTGCCACCGAAACCTTCATGGTCCCGCGGGGCTCGACCTGGAGTTACCTGGCCGATGGTTCCGATCAGGGCACGAACTGGCGCCTGGCGGCGTTTGACGACAGCACCTGGAACCGCGGCCGCGCTCCGCTGGGCTTCGGCGAGGCAGAACTCGCCACCGTGATGACGCCGGCCCCGGGCCCGGTCACCGCCTATTTCCGGCACGTGTTCACCGTGGCGAACTGGCGTGATTTCACGACGCTGACCATCCGCATGCGGCGGGATGACGGGCTGATCGTCTATCTGAACAATCGTCTGCTGGCCCGTCAGAACATGCCGGCGGGACAGGTCGGTTACTTGACGCCGGCCCTGGCGGTGATCGAGGGCAACGACGAGGAGCGGTTCATCCAGTTCGGCACCGCGCCGCACCTGCTGGCCAACGGGACCAACGTGCTGGCAGTGGAACTGCACCAGGCCGCCGGCGCGGAATCGGACGGCGTCTTCGATCTCGAACTGCTCGGCAACCTCCCCCTCGGGCCGCCCGCGGTCGGCTTCCTGAGCCCAACCAACGGACAGGTGCTCGTACCGGATGTGATCCCGCTGTCCGTCACGGCCAGCGACGAGGACGGCCACGTCGGCGTCGTGGAATTCTATGTCAACGACGGGCTGGTCGGAACGGATTCCACCGAGCCGTTTGGGTTGAACTGGTTCCCCGACCCGGGCCGTTACGCCCTCCGGGCCGAAGCAATCGATTACAGTGGTCGTCGCGGCATCTCCTCTCCGGTCCACGTGCAGGTGGGTGAGAACATTCCGGACCGCGTCGTGCGCGGGCCCTACCTTCAGCAGGGTACGCCCACGAGCGTGATCGTGCGCTGGCGGACGGATTGGTTCACCAGCAGCCGGGTCTGGTATGGCCCCGGGCCGGGCGATCTGGATTTCGCCGTCGGAAGCCCGGAGTTGACCACCGAACACGAGGTGCGGCTGACGGGCCTCCATCCGGATACGCGCTATTACTACGCCGTGGGCACGGAGGAGCGGGTGCTTTCGGGCGGCGCCGATCACCATTTCACCACCGTGCCCACAAACAGCCGGCCGGTCCGAATCTGGGTCATCGGCGACGCGGGTACGGCGGACGATGCGCAAGCCGCCGTGCGGGACGCCTTCGCGTGGCACGTCGATGGCGCACCCGTCGATCTGTGGCTGATGCTGGGCGATAACGCCTATGAGTGTGGGACAGACGACCAGTATCAACGCGGCGTGTTCGACATGTATCCCGCGCTGCTGCGGCGGCTGGTCGTCTGGCCCACCATCGGCAATCACGACGCGGGGTGTTTTCCGGCCGGCGGCGGGTTCCCCTACTTGGACATCTTCAGCCTGCCTTCCCAGGGCGAGGCCGGCGGCGTCCCCTCCGGCACGGAGCGTTACTACTCCTTCGACTACGCCAACATCCATTTCATCTGCCTGGACTCCTCCTCCTCGTCGCGCTTGCGCGACGGCCCCATGGTGGCCTGGCTGGAGCAGGACCTCGCCGCCACGGCCCGGGAGTGGATCGTCGCCTTCTGGCATCACCCGCCCTATTCGTTCGGCACGCACAACACGGATTGGGAGCAGGACCTGATCGAGATGCGCGAGCACGTGGTGCCCGTGCTGGAGCGGCACGGCGTGGACCTGGTCCTGTGCGGCCACAGTCATAACTACGAACGCTCGTATCTGATCAACGGCCACCACGGCTACAGTTGGGAATTCAACGACAGCCATCTGCTGGACGCGGGCTTCGGCCGGGACGACGAGGACGGCGCTTATCGCAAGCCGGCCGGCGGACTCGGAGCGAACCGGGGCGCCGTGTTCGCCGTCTGCGGCTGCTCGGGCCAGGGCGGTTACTTCGAGCCGCAATACCACCCGGCGATGCGGGTTTCGCTGACCGGCTTCGGCTCGATGATCCTTGAGTTCGACGGTCTGCGCCTGGACGCGCGATTCATCAGTGAAAGCGGCGCGGTGCGCGACTACTTCACCCTCAAGAAGGGCCTGCCCGACGCCGGCACGCGGCCCCGGCTCCAGATTTCCCGCTCCGCCGGAGGCGCCACGGTGTCGTGGCCGACCTCGCTGTGGCCGTTCCAGCTCGAAGCCGCGGGCCGCCTCCAACCGGATCCGCTCTGGGCTCCCGTGCTCACGCCACCCGTGGTGCACGGCCGGAGGAACGTCGTCCCTCTCGCGACGGACGAAACCAATCGCTTCTTCCGGTTGAAGGCGTTCGATTGATCCGGTCCGGGACCACGAATCGGGCAGCAGGCGGAGGTTGCCTTCCGCCGTCCTCCCACGCCACCGGACGTACGGCTTCGCATCTCGGCGGTTCGGCCAGTGCGCCCCGCCGGGCGCACAAAGAAAAAGGCGGGCTGTGGCCAGCCCGCCGTGAAGGCGTGTGGGAAGCGTCCGCCGCTGGTTATTCCTGGGAGCGGCCGGCTTCGCGTTGGCGTTCTTCGTCCGCGGCGTCGAAGGCGTGTTGCAGGGCCACGAGGTCCTCGCCCGGCTTGAGCGAATCGAGCAGGGCCTGCTCGGCCTTGAGCTGTTCGGTCGAGTAATTGGCCGCCTTGATCGAGAGGCCGATGCGGCGGTC